>JAAZOO010000567.1 GCA_012797715.1 Geobacteraceae bacterium
CAGATCCGTCACCCATGCATCGCCGATGGATTCGGTGATGAGCGCGCTCAATGACGGATTCGCCTTCTTCAGCCACCTGCGCTGGGTGATGCCGTTGGTCTTGTTGCTGAACCTTTCGGGGAAGATCTCGTGGAAGTCCCTGAAGACTTCCCGTTCCAGGATCTCGGTATGCAGGCGGGAGACACCGTTGACCGCGTGGCTGCCGACAATGGCCAGGTGGGCCATCCTGACCTTCTGCTCCGGGCCCTCTTCTATGAGAGAGACGCGCTTGACCCTTTGGGGGTCGTCGGGAAAGCGCTGTTTCACTTCATTCAGGAACTGTTCGTTGATGCGGTAGATAATCTCCAGGTGGAGTGGGAGAACCTTCCCGATCAGCCAGACAGGCCATGTCTCGAGGGCTTCGGGAAGAATGGTGTGATTGGTGTAGGCGAAAGTGCGGACGGATATGTCCCACGCAGCGTCCCATTCCAGCCGTTCCTGGCAGGTAAGAAGGCGCAGAAGTTCCGGAATTGCCAGGCAGGGATGGGTGTCGTTCAGCTGTATCGCCACCTTTTCGGGAAGGAGCCTGGGGTCGGAGTACTTTTTCTTGAAGCGGTACAGAATGTCCTGAACGGTTGCGGATGCCAGGAAGTATTCCTGCTTGAGGCGCAACTCCCTTCCTTCTATAACTTTGTCGGGGGGGTAGAGCACTTTCGAGATGTTTTCCGTGAGTATCTTTTTCTGCACGGCCTCGATGTATTTTCCCTCGATGAAGAAATGCATGTCGAATTCACGGGATGACTTGGCGCTCCAGAGGCGCATGGTATTGACCACGTTGTTGCCGTACCCGGGAATGGGGATGTCGTAGGCCATGGCCATGACATCTTCCGTGTCTGCCCAGCGCTTTACCTCGCGGCCCCTTTCGTCGTACTCCGTAACAACCCTGCCATAAAACCGGATGGGGTGAAGGTGCTCCTTGCGGCTGAATTCCCACGGGTTGTCGTACCTGAGCCAGTTGTCGGGCATTTCCACCTGAGAGCCGTCCACTATCTTCTGAAAGAAAATACCGTATTCATAGCGGATGCCGTATCCGTAGGCCGGTATGGAAAGGGTTGCCAAAGAGTCCAGGAAGCAGGCCGCCAACCGCCCCAGCCCGCCGTTGCCGAGTCCCGCCTCCTCTTCCAGTTCCTCCACGCACTCCAGATCAAGGTGCAGTTCCTTCAGGACTTCCTTCCATTCATCCACCAGCCCCAGATTGATGATGCTGTTGCCCAGGGATCGCCCGATCATGAATTCCATGGAGATGTAGTAGACGCGTTTGGCATTCTGGTCGTAGTAGGCCTGCTGGGTATCGCGCCACCTTTCCACCAGCAAGTCACGAACGGCATGGGCCAGCGCCAGGTAGAGGTCGTAGCGGGTAACGGAGAAATTGTCCTTTCCCAGGGTGTATTCCAGGTGTTTCAGGAAAAGCCTGCGGAGATTGGCGGGGGTGAGGGATTCGCTGGTTCTGTTCTCGAGGAAATGGTGATGGTTGTGGTTACTCATGCACGGCTCCTTTCCATGGCAGAGAACATGAAGTTCATGCAGTATATCGGGAATGCGGGGACAGCGCAACAACGCGTTACCATTGGACATGAGCGGATTTTCGTGGTACTAATGAACCACAAAACCTCATTCTCCGGGCCTTCAGGGGCCCGTGCCGGGAGCGGAGCCGTGTCGTCACTGTCAGTCCCTGCGCCTCTCTCATCGAGCAGGAATATCGGAATTTTCGCAAAGGTCCAGGACCCCCGCTGCCGCGAGGTCGCCGGCGAGTTGCTGGAGTGGCTGAAAAACCGCGGACTGGTTCCCCTTGTGGAGGTGCGTCTGTCACGGTACCTGGAATGCGAAAACGGCTTTCCGGGCGAGGCTATTCCGTCCATGGCCGAACTGGTGGTAGTCCTGGGCGGAGACGGCACCCTGATATCGGTCGCGCGGCTTGTCGGGAGGCAGGAGGTGCCGATTCTGGGTGTGAACCTGGGGAGCCTCGGATTCCTGACCGAGATTCCGGTCTGCGGTCTCTATCCGGCTCTCGAATCCTATCTCAGGGGAGACTACACGACCTCCCGGCGCATGATGCTGAGCGTCTCCCATACGCGGGGAGGAGAAACAATCGGTGTCTACGAGGCGCTCAATGACGCAGTCATCAACAAGGGCGCTCCGGCGAAGATCATCGCCCTCGACACTGCCGTGGACAGCTCGTTCCTCGCCACCTTCAAGGCGGACGGGCTGATCGTCTCCAGCCCGACGGGATCCACCGGGTATTCCCTCTCAGCCGGAGGCCCAATAGTCGATCCGGAAACGGACTGCCTCATTATCACCCCTATTTGCTCCCACACCCTTACCAACAGGCCCCTTGTGGTGGGCGCAGATGCAAAGGTGATCATCACCCTTGACTCCCCCATTGAGAACGTGATGCTTACCCTTGACGGTCAGGTCGGTGTCCCTCTTGAATACCGTGATGTGATTTCCGTTCGTAGGGCGGAGCACAGGACACGGCTGATCCTGTCGGGCGCCACCGATTACTTCGAGGTGCTTCGGACAAAATTGAAGTGGGGGGAGAGGTAGGGAGCGCAGGGAGTTGCCTGTAGTGTCGCGCCCCGTGCCGACAGAAGCCATGCTTGTCGACCTTTTCATTAAAAACA
>JAAZOO010000568.1 GCA_012797715.1 Geobacteraceae bacterium
CCGGGAAACGGAAAGAGTTCTCATCTCCGATCTGGAACATCGTCTTCTGGGAGTTCGGGAGCGATTCCTGAAGAACCGGGAGAGATTCTTCTCCAAATGGGGTCACATGGCGGTACGGGACGACTACCGCTACTACAGGGAGGACGGCGTGCCCTTTGTATCCATCGTTATCCTCACCTTCAATCAGCTCGACACGACCAGGGACTGCATTGAAAGCATCCGGAGGCACACGCCGGAGCTCCACGAGATCATCTTTGTGGATAACGGCTCCACCGACGGAACGCTCCACTGGCTGCAAGAAATATGCATGTGCAACGAAAACTACACCCTCATAGCAAACGGCGAGAACAGGGGGTTTGCCGCCGGCTGCAACCAGGGGATACGAGCCGCACGGGGGGAATATGTCCTCCTCCTGAACAATGATGTGGTTGTAACCAAGGACTGGCTCGGCGGCCTCCTGGAATGCTTGGGATTGACCCCGAACGGAGGGATTGCCGGTCCCATGACCAACAACATCAGCGGGGTTCAACAGGTTCCGGGGGTCCGGTACTCATCGGTCGCGGAACTTGATGCATTCGCCGCCGAGTTCAGAGACAGGAACCGGCACCGCCGCATCCCCTTCCGCCGCATTGTCGGCTTCTGCATGCTCTTCCGGAAAAGCCTGACCGACGAAATTGGCCTGCTGGACGAATCGTTCGGAACGGGAAACTTCGAAGATGACGACCTCTGCCTGCGCGCAGCGGTTGCCGGATACCGCAATGTCATCGCAGGGGATGTGTTCATCCACCATGTGGGGAGCGCATCATTCAGGGGCAACAACGTCGACTATGTGGCGACTCTCACCGGCAACGGCAGGCTCTTCAGGGAAAAGTGGAGCAGGCCGGTGACGGACGAAGCGGAGGGAAAACGAATCATCACGCTGAAAACGCTGGAAAAGGCGGAAATCCTCTTCCAGCGCGGAGACCATGACGGCATGGTCGAGACGATTCTCCAGGAAGGAATCCGGCAGGTTCCGGACGAGAACGGATTCTACTTTGCGCTTGCCGGATACCTCCTTGACCTGGGCAGGCACAAGGATGCCCTCGATGTCCTGGCGGAGCTTCCGGAGAGTTGCGCGGAAGAGACACGTCTCGTTCTGACCGCCAGGGCGTTGGCGGGAATGGGCGCCGCAGAAGATGCTTTTTCCGAAGCGGAGAGGGCGCTGTGGACGAATCCCGGGTCGGCCCCGGCGCACCATCTCCTGGGACTCCTGGAGGAGGCGCGTGGAAACCGCGACAGGGCGGCAAGCCACTGGAGAAAGGCTCTGGATTGCGATCCGGGATACGGTGAGCCCTGCTCGGCGCTGGGAATCCTTGCGCTTGAAAAAGACCGGGAAATGGGCCTCAACCTCCTGGAAAAAGGGTTTCTCCTGTCCCCCCTTGTCTCCGAGACTCTTCTCAGATACCACACGGCGGTTACCAATGCGGGCGAATGCGAACGGGCCGAAAGGCTGTTCCGTGAGATGCATCGCGTCTATCCGCAGCACCGGACCATTCACTTCCTGCTCATCGATCTCCTCATTCGCCAGGGGAAAACCGAAGAGGCAGTATCCGAAATCGAGGAGGCCTGCGTCGCCTTCGGCGTCACCGAAGGAATGCTGGCAGCCGGACTCCACCTGAGGAGGACACTGGGCCCCATGGCCATCCCCGCGGGGAAACAGGCGGCCGGGACCAGCGTCTCCCTGTGCATGATCATGAAGAACGAGCAGGACAATCTTCCGCGCTGCCTGAAAAGCCTCAAGCCGGTAGTGGATGAAATCATCATCACCGATACGGGATCAACGGACAGCAGTCGGGAGATAGCGGAACTTTTCGGCGCGCGGTTGCTGGAGTTTCCCTGGAACGGCGACTTTTCGGCTGCCAGAAATGTCTCCCTGGAGCATGCGGCCGGAAACTGGATCCTGGTCATGGATGCCGACGAGGTCCTTTCCGAGCTGGATTACCGCCGGTTCCGGGACCTGGTGGAGGGCGCGCCCCCGGCCGGAGCCGCCTACGACATCGTGACGAGAAACTACATGTTCACCATCAACCTGGAGAAATGGCGGCCGAACGACGGGAGATACCCCAATGACGAGGCAGGGGCCGGCTGGACCCCCAGCAACAAGGTGCGGCTCTTCCCGAACCTGACCGGAATCCGCTTCGAGAACCCGGTCCACGAGATGGTGGATCTCAGCATCGCCTCCAGGAACATTCCCATCCTCCACACGGATATCCCGGTGCATCACTACGGATACCTGGACAAGGAGCGCCAGAAAAGGAAAGGGGAGGAATACTACCTGCTCGGCAAGAAGAAGCTTGAGCAGAGCGGGGGGAACGATTTCCGGGCACTGTGCGAGCTTGCGGTCCAGGCAGGGGGAATCGGACGCTACCAGGAGGCGGTCGAACTATGGGAAAGGGTTCTTGCCATAAATCCGTCCTATCCCCTTGCCCTCTTCAACCTGGGGTATGCGCTTTTACAGATGGGCCGTTTCCATGAATCACGGAACTCATCGGCAAAAGCAATGGAGCTGGATCCGGGACTCTTCGAGGCGGTCAATAACTTCGCCATCTGCGAGATCTGCGTGGGATCCACGGATACGGCACTTCACGTACTGAAGGCCTCCCTGGAAAAGAGGCCGGACGACGCCAATACCCTGGTAATGCTGGCAGTTGCGCATATCTGCTCAGGGGAGAAAGAATCGGCCGTCACCCTCTTCCGGAGCCTTTCGGAGAAAAACGTCTACTTCGCCGAATTTGTCAACGAAGCGTCGCGGAAGCTTTGCCAAGCCGGCAAAGCCGCATATGCGAAAGAATTGCTGGAAACCGCGCTGATGCTCAATTCCGGCAATGGGGAAACCGGTACCCTGCTTCGGAAATTTGTGGAAACACCGTAAGACGGTCTGCAGTAGCACCTGCTTGCGTCCAGCATTCCGCACCTCCCCCGGCAAGGGGGAGGGAGGATAGAGGTTGGAATTGCATCACCTTCCCGCGTATCCTGGCCCCGTCGGCCCGGAGCTGGATGAAGCTCCAGCCGGGATAGGACCTGGAAACGGCTTAAACCTAGATTCGGCAGTTGGAGGCATCCTTCGTTCTCTCCCATTGCCGTCTTTGTGCTGCTCTACGCTCATTTCACTACAGCCGATACACTCACCCTTTTTGGTTCGGACAGTATCGGCTGTGGCCGCTCCATTTCGCTAAGAGCAGCAACGAAATACGACAGAGTCGCTCTCTGCGGATA
>JAAZOO010000569.1 GCA_012797715.1 Geobacteraceae bacterium
AGGCGCGGATTACCACCGGCATTTCTTGTGCGATGCTCATGAATTACCCCGCAATAGATTTCGAGCAGCGATGCAATGCCCGATGCTGGAGAATACCTGCCGTGAAAGTGTTCCCGCGCGTACCGTCTCATTTCGTCCAAGCGCAGGGGGGTACCCGCCCTCCCCTGTACCGTGGCTGCCAGATCCTCGGCGTTCCCCGCCTCAAACAGGAAGCCGGTTCTCCCTTCCTCAACGATCTCTGCGAGACTGCCGATGCGGGACGCTACCACCGGCGTGCCGCAGGCGTACGCCTCAAGGACCACCATGGGAAACCCCTCGTACCACTCGGACGGCACAATCTGCACGACGGCGTCGCCGATCATGCGCAGGACCTCCCGTCGGGGGAGCCGGCCGAAAAACCGGACGGGAAGCCGCTTGCTGGTGGCCATCTCCCGCAACAGCGGCAGCAGAGGACCGTCGCCGACAATCTTCAGGGGAAGCTCCCTCACCCTTTCCCACGCCCGTAACAGTGCCACCACTCCCTTTTCAGGGGTGAGTCGTCCGGCAAACAGCGCATACCCGCCGGTTCCGCCCCCCGGAGGCGGGGAATCGTCCAGAAAGTTGGGACGCACCGTGATACGCCCGCCGGGAATGCCTCCGGCGGCAAGCCGGGCCGCGGCGAACCGCGTCAGTGCCAGGTAGCGATCCACGAGATTGAAGGAACCGATGGCCCGGTTCAGGGCGAGAGTCCACACCTGGGCAAGGGTAGCGGGCAAGGATGACCGGTAGCAGCGGTTGCGCAGCGCGGGGAGGAAGGTGGAACCGAAACACTCTTCGCAGGGATGCCCCGCTCGCTGGAGCATTGCCTGGGGACACACGAAGCGGTAGTTGTGGAGAGTCTGCACCACGGGAACCCCGTTGTCCCGACACGCGGCCCAGACGCTGGGGGTCATCTGGGGAAAGGTGTTATGGAAATGGGCCACATCGGGCCGGGCACGACGGATGAGAGCGGACAGCTCCCGGTAACTCCTCCGGGACCATGCAGCGCCCATGCCCAGACGGACTCTCCCCGCAAGGGTCGAATCGTCGATGTGGTCGTTGTGGCGCTCAAAGGTTGTGACCCGGATGCCGCTCTCCTCCAGCAGCCGCCGCTCGCTCCGGAAAACCTCGTCTTCACCGCTGGGCGCGGTGGAACGGTAGAATGTGTGCCCGAGCAGGACATTCACGGTTTTCCACCCCGCTCTCGATAATTCGGGAGCACGCTCACAGGGAAAGGCATCGTTCAACACCTGTCGCGAACCGTTCCACCATGGAGGCGATTGTGTACCGGCGTGCGCTGTCATGACACCCCTGTGCAAGCCTGTTCCGCAGTTCCTCCGACGCCAGGAATCCCGTGACCGCGTCAACGTAACCGGACAGGGAATCGCACGTCATGATGCCGTTCACGCCCGGCTCCAGGTAGGCTATTTCCGGTCCGTGCCCCGGGATGTCCGTGGTAATGATCGGTGTCGTGGAGACAAAGGAATCAATAATGGCCAGCCCCACCGTGCCCGGCATGAGCAGCGCCCCGGCCAGCCGGAAATAGGGAGCGCGCGCCGCGCCGAAAAGCGCTCCGGGAAAATGAATCCAGGGATGAGACGCCGCGGCGCTACGGGCCAAATAGCCGAAAGGTCCGTCCCCGATGATGATCGCGTGGAAATCGGGTATCCGCCGCCGCAGCTCCAGACATGCCCGGATCAGGAAGTCGATACGCTTGGCCCCATCCATATCGCCGCAGAAAAGCACGATGTTCTTTCCCCGAATGCCGAGGCGTTCGGCAAGCGCGGCAAGCTCTCCCTCGGGAACCGAATGGAGGGCCGCACGGAAGGATTCGGTATCGATGGTGTTGTTGACGGTGGTTATCCTGTCCGGTGGGAAACCCGATTCTTCCACCAGTAGAGAGCTCAGCCCGGTATAGGCGAACCACCAGTCGACCCGGGGCAGGAAGATCCGGGTGCCGAGCCGGCCCAGGAGACCCGCAGCGGGATTGCCGTTTTTGCCATGGCCGAAGTATGCGACCCTGCGGCCCCGTTTACGCCTTCCCAGAACAATGGGAACATTGGCCGCCAGGCGGCTCGCCTGTTCCACGATGACCAGATCCGCGTCGGACACGGCGTCGAGGCAGGGCTGCCAGACAATTTCCAGCCCAGACAAGCGAAGGTAACGGTTTCTGATCCTGCGGCACCACGGCTCCGGGCATTCAACGGTGCGCGGCACGGCATCCGGGTATTCCTGCCCATAGATGAGCCGCAGGGAAATACCCGAAGCAGCCAGTCTGCCATGGAGACCGGTAAAGAAGGGAATCCGGTAATGGGGTAGCACCCGCTGCACAATTGCGACGACCGGCCCTTTCATGCGCGCGCCGCGGCGACCTCCCCCTCCGGAGTGTATTCCTTCGCCTGGACTGCCGGAGAAGAGGTGATCTCCATGTAGAGGAGAGTGAACATAAGCCAGAAGACATGGGGACTGGTAACGAGGGACGCCTCGGTGATGTTGTGCAGCAGAATCACCAGAATGAGCACGGAATAGGCGGCAAACAGGCGCCTGTCCCTGCCGAGCAACCTCAGCAGATGGAAGAGCGTCTGCGCCAGCACAACCGTCACGAATCCCAAACCGACTATTCCGCCGGCC
>JAAZOO010000570.1 GCA_012797715.1 Geobacteraceae bacterium
CGGGCATCTGGTGAGCGGTCATATTGATTGTGTGGCGGTTGTGGGGGAGAGGCGTGAGGTGTCCGGAAACCTCCTTTTTTCCTTCCGCCTTCCTGAACGGTTCGCCCGTTATTGCATCGAAAAGGGGTCGGTTGCGGTGGACGGCATCAGCCTCACCATCAACTCCGTCTCCGGTAACGGTTTCTCGGTCAATATCATTCCCCATACGGCGGGGATGACCACTCTCCGGACACGGGTTCCGGGAGATGAGGTCAACATCGAAACCGATCTCATCGGGAAGTACGTGGAACGTCTCCTTGCCGGAGGCAGAGGGGGAGACGGGAAAGGTGTCTCGCTGGAACTGCTTGCGAAAAGCGGATTTTTGTGAGATACACTACAATTTCAACTGCAAAGAAAAGAGGAACGCACGATACCATGCCGGTAGCAACGATAGAAGCAGCCGTAGAAGACATACGACAGGGCAAGATGGTCATCCTCGTGGACGATGAAGACCGCGAGAACGAGGGTGATCTTACGATGGCGGCCGAGATGGTTACCCCGGAGGCGATCAATTTCATGGCCAAGTATGGCCGCGGACTCATCTGTCTGACTCTGACTGCGGAAAAATGCGATGCTCTGCGGCTTCGGCCCATGGTCGACAACAACACCTCTCCCTTCAGCACCGCCTTCACCGTTTCCATTGAAGCAAAAAAAGGTGTAACAACGGGGATATCCGCAGCGGACAGGGCCCATACGATACTGACCGCCGTCGCCGATACCACAACCCCGGACGACCTTTCCCGCCCGGGCCACATATTCCCTCTGCGTGCCAGAAACGGCGGGGTCTTGGTGCGCACCGGACAGACCGAGGGCTCGGTGGATCTGTCGCGACTCGCCGGACTCAAACCGGCCGGTGTCATCTGCGAGATAATGAATGACGACGGCACCATGGCGCGCATGCCTCAACTGAAGAAGTTTGCCAGAGAGCACGGTCTCAAAATATGCACCATACGGGACTTGATTGCGTACCGCATGAAGCATGAATCCCTGGTGAGGCGGGCCGCAGAGGTGGAGCTGCCAACGAAGTTCGGCGACTTCCGGGCAATTGCCTTTGAAAACGATGTTGACCAGCTCGAGCACCTTGCCCTGGTAAAGGGGGAGATTCGAAAGGACGAGCCGGTCTTGGTGCGGGTCCATTCTGAATGCCTGACCGGTGACGTTTTCGGTAGCTGCCGGTGCGATTGCGGTGATCAGCTTCAGCACGCCATGAAGACGATCGAGTCGGAAGGAAGGGGAATTATCCTGTACATGCGCCAGGAGGGTAGGGGAATCGGCCTGACGAACAAGCTCAGGGCGTATGCCCTCCAGGACGAAGGGAAAGACACGGTCGAGGCAAATATCGAACTCGGTTTCAAGGCTGACCTGAGGGATTACGGCATCGGCGCGCAGATACTGGTGAATCTGGGCGCAAAAAGAATCCGGCTTATGACCAACAACCCCAAAAAAATGGTCGGCCTTGAGGGATACGGAATCGATATTGTTGAACGGGTTACCGTTGAGATTGAGGCGACGGTATGCAATATGAAATATCTCAAGACCAAGCGTGAGAAAATGGGCCACCTGCTGGAAAACGTCTGAATACGGCTGAAAAGAAGCATCCCGGCTGTCTTGAGGGATGCGGCTGAATATCTGTAACCATCTGTAATGCTTTGGAGAATACGGTATGCCTATCTATCTGGAAGGAAAGCTCGATGCCGGCGGTGCTTCGTTCGGTATCCTCGTCAGTCGCTTCAACAGTTTCATAAGCGAGCGTCTCCTTGAAGGGGCGCTGGATGCCCTTCTCCGTCACGGCGCGGATGACGGAAAAATTGTCGTTGCCCGCGTTCCCGGAGCGTTCGAGATCCCTCTTGCAGCCAAGAAGATGGCGGAAAGCGGCACCTATGACGCGATCATCTGTCTCGGTGCGGTGATTCGGGGCGCAACACCCCATTTCGACTATGTTGCTGCGGAGGTCTCCAAGGGAGTTGCCCATGTTTCCCTGGAGAGCGGGGTTCCCGTGATTTTCGGGGTGCTGACGACCGACAGCATCGAACAGGCCATTGAGCGGGCAGGCACTAAGGCAGGCAATAAAGGCTTCGACGCGGCAATGACGGCCATTGAAACCGTCAATCTTCTGAAAAGGTTATCATAGCGTGGGACTGCGACGACTGGGCCGGGAACTGGCAGTGCAGATGCTGTACGCCATAGATGTGAATCCCTCTGAAGAGTTTCCTTCCATTCCGCAGGTGTCGGAAGGGTCCGAAATCCCGTACGAATCCCGTGACTTCGCCGAGGAACTTGTGCGGGGTGTTGGAGAACATCGGTTGCGCATCGACGGGATAATCTCCGGGAAATCCAAGAACTGGGCTCTTGATAGAATGTCCAGTGTAGACCTCTGTATCCTTCGCATGGCGATCTTCTAACTCCTTTTCCGTGCCGACATACCCAGAAATGTGACCATCAACGAGGCGATCGAAGTTGCCAAGAAATTTGGGACCAAAGATTCTCCGGCCTTTATCAACGGTATCCTTGATGAGGTCGCTGCCGGCCTGCCCGACAAGGGGTAGGCGAAATCGTTTTGCGGATTCCGCTACCACGGCGTTTGTGTGAGGTGATATGAAAGAAATTGGCGTTGGTCTGCTTGGTTTTGGCACGATAGGTGCCGGGGTTGTCAAACTGATGGGGCGAAATGCGTCTCTTATCGAAGAGAAGCTGGGAGTGCGTCTCCGTCTGAGAAAGGTTGCGGATCTCGACATAACCACCGATCGCGGTGTCCCAATCGAACCCGGGATCCTTACCCGGAACGCGGATGAAGTGCTCACCGACCCTAAAATATCCATCGTTATCGAATTGATTGGAGGCTACAAAACCGCCAAGGAATTCATCCTCACGGCGATCGAGAACGGGAAGCACATCGTTACCGCTAACAAGGCCCTCCTTGCCGTTCATGGTGAAGAGATTTATGCGGCTGCTGCACGGAAACGGGTCGAGGTTCGGTACGAGGCTGCCGTGGGGGGAGGTATCCCCGTGCTTTCGGCCATCAAGGGGAATATGGCCGCCAATCATTTCGGAACCGTGCTTGGTATTCTGAACGGCACCTGTAACTATATCCTGACCAGAATGACTCAGGAGGGCGCCGACTTTTCCGATGTTCTGAAGACAGCCCAGGAGTTGGGGTACGCGGAATCGGACCCGACCTTCGATGTGGAAGGTATCGACACCGCACATAAGCTGGCGATTCTCGTATCACTCTGTTTCGGCACACGCGTCGATTTCAATCAGATATACACGGAAGGCATCAGCGCCATCAGCGCCATCGACATAAATTTTGCCAAGGAGTTCGGCTTCAAGATAAAGCTCCTCGCAATAGGAAAGCTGGACGGTGATCGAGTGGAAGCCCGTGTCCACCCGACCATGATACCGGTAAACTACCCCATGGCGGATGTGGACGGAGTCTTCAACGCCGTCCGTCTTACCGGAGATTTCGTCGATACGGTCATGTTCTACGGCCGCGGTGCGGGCATGGATCCGACAGCCAGTGCAATTGTCGGCGACGTGATGGCCATTGCGCGGAATCTGACGGCGGGAATAGGGAGGCGGAGCGCGCCCCTGGGATACCTTGACAATCGTCTGAAGAATCTGGAAATAAAACCCATGGGCGAGATTGTGGGCAAGTACTATCTCCGGTTCAGCGCCGTGGACAAGCCAGGTGTCCTCGCGCGGATCGCCGGGGTTCTCGGTGCGTGCAACATCAGCATCGAGTCGATGATCCAAAGCGCTAGAATGGACGGTGAGACAGTTCCCATCGTCATCATGACCCATGAAGCGCTGGAGAGGGACATCAGCAGGGCACTGGAAGAGATTGATTCGTTCGACGTCATCAGGGAAAAGAGCAGGCTTATTCGAATCGAGGATTCTCTTCAATAGGAGAACTGGGACGACAGACGAAGTACCGCAACGAAAGGATGAGTATCGGCCGTTTTCCCCGATGCATCCCTTTCGTTTGCCTGTCGTCGGAAGCTATCAGATGGTGTATGAGAGGCCACGCGGATGAAGGGTGTTCCGGGTGGCCTTTTCTCCTCGAAGTCAACTGGCGGGAGGATCAAAGGAATGCCGTTCGGGAAAGACGGGTTGAGGACACTGGTGCCGATTTTCTTTCTCTGCATGGCGTCTCTGGTGGGATGCATGCAGAAAGAGGTCGCTCCACCCCCGGAGAAGCCGGTCAAGATCGCTTTGGTTCTCGGTGCGGGCGCTGCGAAAGGGTTTGCCCACGTGGGAGTCCTGAAAGTCCTTGAGGCAAACCGGATACCCATTGCCATGATCGTCGGTACGAGTGCCGGCAGTTTCGTCGGCAGCCTCTATGCATACGGCTTCAATGCCTTCCAGTTGCACAAGATTGCCCTCGGCCTCGAACAGGGTGATCTTGCCGATTTTACCCTGCCGGACAACGGCTTCATCAAAGGCGAGAAACTGGAAGCGTATGTGAATCGCATGCTGCGCAACACACCGATGGAGAAGCTGCGCATCCCTTTCTACGCGGTCGCGACCGATATCCAGAGCGGCAGTGAAATGGTCTTCGGAACGGGCAATACCGGCAGCGCGGTACGTGCAAGCTGTTCCATTCCCGGTGTCTTTGCCCCCCAGTTGATCGGTGGTAGAATGTATGTCGACGGCGGCGTGGTAAGTCCCGTTGCCGTTGATGCTGCGCGGCGTCTGGGAGCCGACGTGGTGATCGCGGTGGATATTTCCGGAAATGGGGAAGGACCGAAGCCCCAGGGGACCCTCAGTACCATACTGCAGGCAATTAGTATCATGTATGAGAGAATTTCCTCGAATCAGCTTCAGCGGGCGGACGTTGTAATTCGTCCCCGCGTCGGTTCCATCGGATCCACGGATTTTTCGAAACGAAACGAAGCAGTCCTGGAGGGAGAAAGGGCCGCAACGGCAGCTCTCCCTGCGATACGCGAAGCCCTGTCCCGGCGGTGAACGGCAGTTTTCGCGCGACTTCTCGGAGAAATTTCACGATGCTGTTTCGCACCGCTTACGTGAAATCCCGGACGCCGCAGAAAATCCATGTACAGCAAGGCATTTGAATGAACGTTCTCAAGCTTTCGGCTCCGGCAAAGATCAACTATCGTCTTGATGTAATCCGCAAACGCCCGGATAACTACCACGATCTCCGCATGGTTATGCAGCGTATCGCGCTCCATGACGAGATCGAGATATCCCTTTCCGGGCCTCCGGGTATCAGGGTGTCCTGCAGTCGTGAGGGTGTGCCGAGCGGTCCTGCAAACATTGCATGGCGAGCCGCTGAAGCCATTGTTTCCCGGACGAGTAAGGAGACGGGAGTCGATATCCACATCACGAAAAATATCCCTGTTGCCGCCGGACTCGGCGGGGGGAGCAGTGACGCGGCTACTGTCATGATGGGACTGAACACACTACTGGGCCTGCATCTTCCCGACTTGGAGCTCATGTCCATGGGACTGGAGCTGGGAGCCGATGTGCCTTTCTTCATTTTTGGGAAAACGGCTCTGGCGGAAGGGATCGGCGAACGCCTTACGGAGATAGAGGGGGTGCCTCATGCGTGGCTGGTCTTGGTGAACCCCAATATCCATGTTTCAACGGCATGGGTATATCAAAATTTACAATTGACAAAGGATAAGGTTGTCGCTACACTGCCAAAGTTTAGCAACAGGATATCCGATATCTGTTCGATACTCCTTAATGATCTGGAACCTGTCACAATCGGCCGGTATCCCGTTATTGGGGAGATAAAGGAAATGCTTCGTGAGAAGGGCGCAGCCGGTGTTCTCATGTCAGGAAGCGGTCCCACGGTATTTGCGGTATTTGAAAATGAGAATGACGCGCAGAAGTGCCATGCGGAGATTTCGGGTCTTTCATCGTGGTTCTCAGTGGTTACGCACACGATTTGACAAATGGCGGTAGAGCTTGTTTTGCTGCTCAGTGGAGGCAACTCCCGAGATTTTGGTGTTTGGACACTGGGCACTAAAATGACACTACAGACCAAATATTCAAAAAGCACTATGTAAAAAAGCTAACGAAAACAGTTAATTGGGGCGTCGCCAAGCGGTAAGGCACCGGATTTTGATTCCGGCATTCCCAGGTTCGATCCCTGGCGCCCCAGCCATTGTACCTATTCTTTCTGCATGAAAAATACTCACAGAGGCAGTGATGGAAGACAAGATTCGTATTTTTTGCGGCAATTCAAATCCGGTTCTTGCGGTTAAGATATGCGAGAAGCTGGGTGTCCCCCTCGGGCGCGCCAAGGTGCAGACCTTCTCCGATGGGGAAATTCGGGTTGAAATTGGGGAAAATGTGCGGGGACGCGAGGTTTTTATTGTCCAGTCCACCTGTGCGCCGACCAACAACAACCTTATGGAGCTCCTCATTATGATGGATGCTCTCAAGAGGGCTTCTGCCGCAAAGATTACCACCGTCATTCCCTACTATGGGTATGCGCGTCAGGACAGGAAGGTTGCCCCCCGCTCTCCGATCACGTCCAAGCTGGTTGCCGATTTGCTCACGGCAGCCGGCGCCGACCGGGTAGTTACCGTTGATCTCCATGCCGGGCAGATTCAGGGTTTTTTCGATATTCCTGTCGACAACCTGTACGCAGCTTCGGTCATCCTGGAATACTTGAGAAACAATCTGCTGAACGATACGACTGTGATCGTCTCCCCCGACGCAGGCGGTACCGAGCGTGCAAGAGCCTTCGCCAAGAGACTGAGCTCAAGTCTTGCCATCATCGATAAACGACGTTCAGGGCCGAATATCTCAGAAGTGATGAATCTTATCGGCGATGTGCGCGACAAGGTCGCAATCATCGTCGACGACATGGTCGACACAGCCGGGACCCTGACCCAGGCGGCAAAGGCGCTCAAGGACCACGGCGCCACAACCGTATACGCATGCGCTACCCATGGTGTGCTTTCCGGCCCGGCTCTCGAGAGGATTGAGGAATCCGTTATCCAGGAGATGGTCATTACCGATACAATTCCCTTGAATGAAAAGGCCGCTCATTCAAGGAAAATTAAAGTGCTTTCGGTGGCCGGTCTTTTGGCTGAGACCATTCGCCGCATATACGCAAACGAGTCAGTGAGTTCGCTTTTTGTATGATAAATGACATTCCTGGTAACAGAATACATTGAAAATAAGGTGCGGAGGATGTATGGAACAGAGAGTTCTCACCATAGAAGTGCGAGAAAAGACTGGCAAAGGTGTTTGTAGGAGACTCAGGGGCAAGGGGATGGTCCCGGCGATAGTGTACGGCAAGGGTATTGACCCTGTTCCCGTTTCAGTGGCAAAGAAAGAGTTGTGCGCCGCGATTTCCGGTGAGGGGGGGCTCAACCACCTGCTGACTCTGCAGGGTGGCGGCTCTCTTGACGGGAACGTCGTTATTGTTGCTGATTTAACGAGAGATTGTCTCAAGGGAGACCCTCTCCATGTTGACTTCCACAGGGTGCGAATGGAAGAAAAGGTCAAGGTCAAGGTTCCTGTCGCTCTCCAGGGGACTGCCCGCGGCGTGAAAGAAGGGGGCTTGCTTGATTTTCTGATGCACTCCATTGATGTGGAGTGCCTTCCGGGTGAAATTCCCGAACACATAGATGTGGATATCACGAATCTGGGCATAGGAGCATCTTTGCACATATCCGATCTACACCTGCCCGCAGGGTTGAAGGTGCTCGAAGAACCGAAGGCTACCATCGTAAATATTCTCGGCAGGGCAAAAGAGGCTGAAGTTGCCGGGGGAGAATCGCAATAGCATGATCCACGGATTTCCCTGGAAGATGACCCATGGTGCCTAAACTCATCGTAGGGCTTGGCAATCCCGGCTCAAGGTACCAATGGACCCGCCATAATGCGGGTTTCATGGTTTTGGACAGGCTTTCCCATACTTCGGCGATTCCCGTTTCTCGAAAGTCCTTTTCCGCTCTTTGCGGTGAAGGCGTATGGCATGACTCTCGAATTCTCCTCCTGAAACCGCAGACCTTCATGAATCTTTCAGGTCGCTCCGTTGCTGAGGCAGCCCGGTTTCACAAATTGTCCCCGAGAGATATCATTGTCCTCCATGATGATTTGGATATCCCTTTCGGTCGGGTGAAAATTAAGATCGGAGGAGGTCATGGTGGGCACAATGGCCTGAGATCCCTCATCCTTGAGCTGGGTAGCGGCGAGTTCACCAGGATTAGAATAGGAATCGGCAGGCCAGCATGCGGTGAAGTTGTTGACTATGTGCTGCACCCTTTTGATAGCACCGAGCTGGATGCCCTTCCGGCGATCCTGGACGGGGGGATCGACATGCTTGCCGTCCTTCTTTCCGACGGTCAGAAAAGAGCCATGAACGAATTTAATAATCGTAATTTTTTGGACCCTCCGGGAAACTGATCCCAGTGCGGCGGTTCATCTATCGCTCCAAGCAGACGAAGCAGCAGATACAGTGGACAGAGTAGCAGAACGAAGTGTTGATCGGCAGTGCGCCGTTCTCCTTGCTCCGGTCTCGGCCGGGGCTCAATAAACCGTGAGGAGGAAATATTTATGAGGAAGTATGAGACGATATATATCGTCCAACCCGACCTTGGTGACGATGAAATCAAGGCGTTGTCGGAAAAGGTCATGGAAGTAATATCCGGGATGAAGGGAAACTGCCTCCGACTGGAGGACTGGGGTACAAGGAAACTTGCCTACCCGATAAAGAAGCAGACCCGTGGACGGTATTTTTACCTGAACAGTGAAGGTGATTCCTCGTTGATTGCCGAGCTTGAAAGACGTCTGCGCCTTGATGACAAGGTTATCAGGTATCAGAGCGTAAAGTTGGAAAAGGAGATTCATGCGCCTGCCCCGGCTGCTGAAAAGCCGGTTGTAGAAGAATCTTCGGCAGACACTGTGGAAGAGGTCGCAGCGACCGAGTCGGCGGAATAATTTAACGGGAGGCACAGATATGAGTGAAGAGAGAACGCCATCAAGAGGAAACGGGCCGAGAAAGAAGAGAAATTTCCAGCGAAGGAAAGTCTGCAGATTTTGCGCCGATAAGCAGATGACCATTGATTACAAGGATCCTCGCACCCTGCGCTTTTTCATAAGCGAGAGGGGAAAGATAATTCCGAGAAGGATTTCGGGAAACTGCGCGAAACATCAGCGTCAGATAACCGAGGCAATAAAGAGAGCACGAAATATTGCCCTGTTGCCTATCGCCTCCGGTCATGTCATGCCCTGAGGACGGAGAGGTCATTACACCAGCGGTTCTCCACACGAACCGTAAACAAACCTGTCAAAGTCAGGCTGGGAGAAAGAGATGAAAGTAATCTTAAAGGAAAACATTGAAACCTTGGGGAATATCGGTGACATTGTAAAGGTTGCGCCCGGGTACGCGAGAAATTACCTCATCCCCAAGGGATTTGCTCTGGAAGCTACGACCCGGAATGCCAAGGCACTGGAGCACGCAAAGCGACAGATGGAATACAAAAGAAACAAGGTTCTCGAGCAGGCGAAAAATTTTGCGGAGAAAATCGCCAGTACGCCGCTTTCCATCGCCCATAATGCTGGAGAGGGTGACAAATTGTTCGGCTCCGTAACGAATATGGAGCTGGCGGAAGTGTTGAAGCAACGGGGGGTGGATATTGACAGGAAAAAGATCCTCCTTGCCGAACCGATTAAGCATCTGGGAGAATATGACGTCCCCGTCAAAATTCACCCCGAAGTCACCGCTTCCTTGAAGGTCATCATTACCAAGGCCGAATAAAAACAACGTTGAATCCATAGCAGTGATAAAGGCGAGCTGGCGGTATGCCACTCGCCTTTATTTCGTTTCACTCTGGGTGAGAGGGGCCAGGATCCGGGTGAGCGGTTGTTCTGGTGAACCTTTCAACCCGTAGTTCGCTGCTAGATGCACCGTGGAATGGATATGAACCTAGATTCGGCAGTTGAAGGCATCCTTCGTTCTCTCCAATTGCCGTCTTTGTGCCGCTCTAAGCTCTTTTCACTACAGCCGATACACTCACCCTTCGGGTTCGGACAGTATCGGCTGTGGCCGCTCAATTTCGCTAAGAGCAGCAACGAAATGCGACAGTGTCCCTCTCTAGGGATGCCTTCAACTGCCGGTTTTAGGATGAAATGCTGGAAGGTGCTGTCAGAAAACAAAGCGAAAGATGCACGAGCCGGTGACTCTCCCATGGACCCCGTTGCGGCACGTTGCCTGCGGGAATGTCCACGTGACGGTACCCACACCTATCGTCCTCATAACAAGCTGATTA
>JAAZOO010000571.1 GCA_012797715.1 Geobacteraceae bacterium
AAGAACGCCGGCTATTCCATCACCGTTCCCTTCGCGCCGGGGCGCACCGATGCTTCGCAGGAGCAGACCGACGCTGCCTCCTTCGCCGTTCTCGAACCGGTGGCGGACGGCTTCCGCAACTACCTCAAAGCCAAGTACAGCGTCAGGGCGGAAGAACTGCTGGTCGACAAGGCACAACTGCTGACCCTGACCGCTCCCGAGATGACGGTGCTCGTGGGCGGCATGCGCGTCCTCAACGCCAACTTCGGGCAGTCGCCGCACGGCGTCTTCACCAGGCGGCCGGTGGCGCTGACCAACGACTTCTTCGTGAACCTCCTCGACATGGGCACGGTATGGCAGGCAACGCCCGATCCCGACGTGTTCGAAGGACGGGATCGCGCGAGTGGCGAGCTCAAATGGACCGGCAGCCGGATCGATTTGGTCTTCGGCTCGAACTCCCAGCTGCGGGCCATTGCGGAAGTCTATGCCTGCCTGGATTCCGGGGAAAAGTTCGTGAACGACTTCGTAGCGGCATGGGACAAGGTGATGAACCTTGACCGCTTCGACCTTGCCTGAAAACGTCACTCTCACCGCACCTTCGAATGGAAAACGGCAAGAACCCCCATTCCCTCACGAATCACACTCTTTGGAGAATGGGGGTTCTTGCCGGAAAGGCGAAACGTACCCGGATTTTGTCCCGAATGGACGCTTACTCCCACACACCGTCCAGGACAAGCCCACATTCGGGACACTTCCCGTTGATCACGGCAGATTCCTCGATGGAGAACCCGTAGCGCGTGATCAGGGGCTCCCTGCAACCGGGACAGTAGGTATTCTCCCCCCCTTCACCGGGAACATTCCCTTCATACACATAGCGAAGTCCGGCGGAGACACCAATCTGACGCGCCCTGCGAAGGGTCGAGAGAGGTGTGACCGGACGATCGGTCAGGCGGTAAGCGGGATGGAACCTGCTCACATGCCAGGGAGTCTCGATCCCGATTTCGTCGGCGATAAATCGAGCGATAGCGGAAAGTTCATCATCCGAATCGTTGAGACCGGGGATAATCAGTGTCGTTACTTCGATCCAGATACCGTGGCGTTTGTAATCTCTGATACAATCCAGAACACCCAGCAATTCGGCCCCGACAATCTCCCGGTAGAATTTGTCGGAAAAACTTTTCAGGTCGATATTCGCCGCATCGAGGAACGGCCTGATAAAGGAAAGGGCCTCCCGCGTTATATAGCCGTTGGTTACGAAGACGTTTCTGATTCCGGCCCGATGGGCCAGCACTGCCGTGTCGTACGCATACTCGAAGAAAACCGTGGGTTCCGTATAGGTATAGGAAACGGATCGGCAACCGGACGCCAGTGCGCGCGCAACAATCTCTTCAGGCGTCACCAGGTTGCCGAAAATCGCTCCGCCTTCGGTGGGAGGCTGGGAGATACTAAAATTCTGGCAATGGAAGCAGCGGAAGTTGCACCCAACCGCAGCCACCGAATAGGACCGGCTTCCGGGAAGAAAATGGAACAGAGGCTTCTTCTCGATGGGATCAACCTGCTCGGCAACCGCCTTTCCGTATACAAGCGAATACAGGACACCACCGCGATTCTCCCTGACCCCGCAGATACCTCTCTTGCCCTCGTGTATTGTGCAGCGGAATCTGCACAGACCACATGTGACTCTCCCCCCATCCCCTTTGGTATAAAACAGTGCTTCCCTCATGGCAGACTCCTTTCTAACATGTGGAAATTATACCAATAATCAGTGTCAAGGCAATATTGACAAATAGGGCATCCCTCACTAGAGTGAAAGAAGAAAGAAGGAGTCGCCCCATGCTCCAGAGGGGGTGAAAAAGAATGAAAACGGTCGAGATGGATGTCTATGGAAAACTGAAAAAAGAGCTGAATGATGCTCGCCGGGAAAACGAGGAACTGCGGGAAAGGAATGCCGATTTGGAAAGGCGGCTTCGGGAGCTGCACGGTGAATACATGCTCCTCCGCTACCAGTTCAAGGGGTTGCCGAATCCGAACGAGTTCCTGAAGATGCGGCAGGAGATCCAGTCATTGAAGAAAGAATTGCGGAATCGGGGATGGAAGGACCTTATGTAACAATCCTCGGCACCGACATGGGGAGAGGAGAAAGGAAGGTGGATCGGAATGGGCGCAGACCGGAAAGAGTTCTGAATTCCTCTTCCTTCCCTGCGTACGGTGCGTGAACCCCGCTTTCTCCCTGCCGAAGGGCAAAAACCCCCCCCGCTGGTCCCGAAGGGGAACGACGGGGGAAGACCGAATCTTTTGTACCGCGCTGTTGCGGCTTCTTCATGTCCGGCGGGTTATGATGCCAGCCGGAACCTGCTTACGATTCTCTTCAGCTCTTCCGACATCCCGACCAGCTCCAGTGCGGCTGACGCGGAATCCTTCGCCACTTCGGCTGTTCCCTGAATCACTTCGGTAATCTGTTGGATATTGTGGCTTATCTCGTTGGTTGTGACGGTCTGTTCCTCGGTGGCGGTGGCTATCTGGTTCACCTGCATGCTGACCGCGTTAATCTGCTCCAGGATGTCTTCCAGGGCATGCCCCGATTTGGACGCCTCGTCCGTTCCCCGCTCCACCTCCTGTACCCCCTCTTCCATGGAGGTCACCGCTTCCCTGGTCTGCTGCTGGATCGACTTGATCATGGCGCCTATCTCCTTGGTCGCCTTGGTGGTCCGCTCTGCCAGGGCCCGCACTTCGTCGGCGACCACCGCAAAGCCCCGCCCCTGCTCTCCGGCACGGGCCGCCTCGATGGCCGCGTTCAGGGCCAGCAGGTTGGTCTGATCCGCGATATCCTCGATGGTGCCCACGATCTCCCCTATCTGGTCGGACTGGGCTCCCAGGCTTTCCACGGTCTTTGCGGCCTCCTTCACCCGCTCGGCGATGGTGTTCATCACCGAAATGGTTTCCTGCACGACAGCGGATCCGGTCATGGCAGAATCGTTTGCCCGCTGGGAGGCATCGGCAGCGAGGGAGCAGTTCTGCGCCACGTCGTTGGAGGTGGATGCCATCTCCTCACTGGCGACAGCAACCGTTGCGGTCTGGGATGCAATGGCATCCGAGTTGGACGCCATAAGCTCCGACGTGGAGGAAAGAATCCCGCCCGAGGTATTCAGACGCTCCGCTGACTGGGAAATGGTGTTCAGGATTTCTGTAAGGCTGTCCATGAAGCCGTTGAAGGATGCGCACATCTCTCCCACTTCGTCCTTTTTCAGGTAATCGAGGCGGTGGGTGAGATCCCCTTCGGCCTGGGCTATGTTCAGCACGTCATGAATCCGGTTGAGGGGAATGAAAAGGCGATGAATGAGCAGGCGATTCACAAAAACCGCAAGCACGAGGAGAGAAAGCGCCAATCCGATTACCATTAGCTTCAGCCTGTCATATTCGGCATAAAACTCCTTCTGCGGAACACCGACATACAGGGCTCCGATGACATTTCCCCGGGAATCTTTGATGGGATCGTAGGAAGTGAAATAGGGGGCACCAAGGATCCTGGCGCTACCCCGATACGGAATCCCTTTTTTGAAGACGGCATCGTAGGCAGGACCTTCCAGCCGGGTGCCGACGGCGCGGGAGCCGTCATCCTTCAGGACGTTGGTCGACACCCTCATATCTCCCATGAAAATGGTGGCGGTGCCCCCGCACAGCTCCTTGAGGCGATCCGGGAGCTCATGGTTTCCATTCAGGGCATACTGTCCGATCATGAGCGTGCCGTTTGCAATCCGGAACTCACTCCCCTTCTGGCGCAGAAGCTCATGAAATGTCTTGAGCCGGCTTTCCTGGGAAACCTCTGAGCGATGCTGCAGCGTCCGGTTGAACTGCCACAGACAGACACCGGTAATCACGGCGATTATTGCGACCATAAGTACCACGTTCATTGAAATCAATTTCGTCCGGATCTTCATTCGCGTGTCTCCTTCCCATTCAAAACCTGGGTACCATTGACAGACTTAAGAAACTTACATTCTCTTCGGCGGATATCCGTCCAACTTAAGGATAATTTTTTTCCCGAGACATTTCGAAGAGATACCGTCACGGTGACAACGCAGACGCGGATTTTTGAATTTCACAAGAATCGTGCGTTATGCTATTTTCTTCGCACTTCCCGCCTGGGAAGACATACTACATGGACGAAGGTACGGAGGGATTCAATGAAACGACTGGTACGTGCCGGCCTGATGCTTTCCTCTCTATCGGTTCCGGTTCCTGCCGCTGAAAACGGCGACGATATTTTCAACCGGATGGATACCAACAGGGATCAGCAACTGACTCTTGACGAGGTTCTTACGGGTGACATCCCGGTACGCAGGGGTGAAAGGGACGAATTTCTCTTGGGTCCCACGGGGCAAAGGGAAGAGGCCGTCCCTGGGGACGCAACGGAAAAACACAAACGAGCCCTCTTTGAAAGGCTCGACGCGGACAGGAACGGCGCCGTGAGCAGGAGAGAATGGATGGACTCCGTTTCCACCGGGTTGGTCATCTTCCGGTATTAACGGGAGTAACGGCCGGTTCGGAGGGGAACGTCTGTACCCGCCGTCAGAACATGAAGCGCCGCATCCGCACATTCAGCAGGATGCCGAGGCCCATCATGGTAGTGATCATGGATGTCCCTCCGTAGGAAAAAAGCGGCAGAGGAACCCCCACAACCGGAAAGAGCCCTATCACCATTCCCATATTGATAATGATGTGCCAAGCCAGCATGGCCGTTACTCCGACGACCAGCAAGGCCCCGAAATGGTCGTTGCACCTGCGGGCGATGTGCAGTCCCCATAGCACGAGGGAAAGGTAGAGAACCGTCACGCACAGGCACCCAAGAAACCCCCACTCCTCGGAAAAAACGGAGAAGGCGAAGTCCGTATGCTGCTCGGGGAGGAAGCGAAGCTGGGTCTGTGTGCCCTGCATGTATCCCTTGCCCAGGAGGCCTCCGGAACCCACGGCAATCTTGCTCTGGATAATATGATACCCGCTCCCGAGCGGATCCCGCTCCGGAGACAGAAAGTTCAGGATCCTCGCCTTCTGGTAGTCGCGCAGGTAAAAGTGCCATGCGAGAAACACGGCAGGGGCCGCCGCCAGAAGAAGGGAGAAAACGGTGCTGGCGCGGATCCCCACATAGAGAACCATGGTCAGGGCGATAAGCGCCACCAGGATTGCCGTGCCTAGGTCCGGCTGCTTCATTATCAGCATGACCGGGACGCCCAGTAATAGAAAGGGGTAGAGAAGCTCCTTCACCGTGAGCCCTCCCGCAGAAGCACCGGTGGAAGAGAAGTATCGCGCAAAGGCCATGATGATGACGATCTTCATCACCTCGGAGGGCTGAAAGCTGAAAAAACCGAGATTCAGCCAGCGTGTCGCACCCATGGTGCTCTTGCCCATGACCAGGACCCCCAAAAGAAGGACAACGGCACCCCCGTAGAACCAGTAGGCAAGGTCCCCGAACAGATGGTAGTCGATGCTGCACACCACCACGACAAGCATCAGTCCGATGAAAATCCAATAGATCTGGCGAATCTGGTACGGTGTGTCAACCATTGCGTAGGAAGCGGTGGCGCTGGCGATGTTCACAACCCCGATTCCCGCAATAAGGAGAACGAGGAGGAGCAGTCCCCAGTCAAAGTTGGTGAAGAGCCTTCTGTCAATCATTCCCATCATGGACCTCGTCTGCCGGTTCCACCGTTTCACCGGAAGCGTCACCCGGCTCATCCGGTGCTCCTTGTCCTCGCGGGACCGGTTTTTTGATCACGCCCTTGCCCTGGAAATAGGTTCGGAGAATTTTCCCCGCAATGGGAGCGGCCGCGGAGCCGCCGTGCTCCCCGTGTTCGACAACAACGGCAACGGCAATCTCCGGTTTCTCTACGGGAGCGAACGCAACGAACAGGGCATGATCCCGATACTGGTACTGGCTCCACCCCTTGCGCAGCTTGACGACCTGGGATGTGCCGGTCTTGCCGGCAACCTTGACCTCGGAAAGCCTGGCACGCCCCCCCGTCCCTCCCGGCTCATTCACAACAGCGAACAGCCCCCGGGTAACCGCTTTCCAGCTTTCAGGGCGGATTGCGGCCCGGCCGATGACCTCGGGCAGAAACTCCCGGAGCACCTTCCCCTCGGGGCTTACAACCTTCTTCACCAGGTGCGGCCGGAACAGCGTCCCCTGATTGGCGACTGTCGCGGTCATGACGGCAAGCTGGATGGGGGTTGCGAGAACATATCCCTGGCCGATAGACACCGGCAGGGTCTCTCCGGGAACCCATTTTTTCCCGAACCGCCTTACCTTCCACTCCGACGTGGGGACAAGCCCCCCCTTTTCGTTCTCCAGACAGATACCGGAGGGGGCACCGAGGCCGAGCATCTTCGCATACCGGGCAATCGTGTCCACCCCGAGGCGCTCTCCGAGACGGTAGAAGTAGACGTCGCAGGATTCACGAAGGGCCTTCCGCAGGTTCACGGCACCGTGCCCGTGCCTGTTCCAGCATCCGAAGGCCCTGTTGCCGAACTGGTAGGAACCGGAACAGTGAACCGTGGTGGTGTCGTCAATGAGTCCCTCTTCTAGTCCCGCAATGGCTGTTACAATCTTGAACGTGGAACCGGGAGGATACTGGCCTTTCAGCGCCTTGTTTTCCAGAGGGTGGCGCTTGTCGGCCAGGTATTCATTCCATTGCTTGGGTGAAAGCTTCCCTGCGAACAGGGCGGGATCGAATCCGGGATTGCTGACAAAGGCAAGGATCTCCCCGCTGGTAACATCCATGGCCACGGCAGCGCCGGCCTGCTCTCCGAAGGCCGCCTCTGCCTGCTTCTGAAGCTCCAGGTCAATGGTGAGAACCAGGCTGTTGCCGGTGGTCGGACTCTTTTCGCTGACGGTGCGCAAAAATCTTCCCATGGCATCCACCTCAATCTGCCTTCCGCCATCGGCGCCGTGCAGCTCCTTTTCCCAGCTTCGCTCAATCCCGCTTTTCCCCACATAATCACCGGGATTGTATTCCTTGAAACGGTCACTTCCCATCTCCTGCTCCGACATCTCTCCCAGGTGGCCGAAGAGGTGGGAACCCAGCAGGCCGTGGGGATACTCCCGAATCGGGTGCATCTCCACATCGAGACCGGGCAGGAAGAGCCGGTTCTCCTCTAGGATTTCCAGCTGATCACGGGTAATCCCCGATGCCAGGATAACCGGCTGGTACCTGTTCCGCTTCCGCCCCTTCTCCCATTTGTCCCTCAATTCTGAGGGATCGG
>JAAZOO010000572.1 GCA_012797715.1 Geobacteraceae bacterium
CCACCAGGGTCTTGCGCAACCCCTCGGCCAGCATCAGGATGGCGGCAAACACGAACACCACCAGGGACATGCCGCCCGCGGTCAGGACGGTGGTCAGGCGGCGGGTCCAGAGGTTGCGCAGGCTGTAGGAGAATGGGATGGACATATTCAATACTTTCTCAGACCTCCAGGTTTTGAAAACCTGGAGGTCTTTTAAAACCTCACCCGATCCGCCGCAGCCCGTCCGCGATGCGGATGTTCACCGCCCGCCACGTGGGAAAAATCGCGGCCACGATCCCCACCAGCAGGGCGGCAGCCACGTCCATGACGATTGTCGTGGAGGACACGTTGAAGAAGGGGAAATAGTTGGACAGGTACGACGCGAACGCCCGGGCCGCGGGAAAGGTGAGCGCAATTCCAACGGCGCAGCCGGTCATGCTGATGACAAGGGATTCGCCGAAGATCAGGCCGGCGATATGGAACCCGCCGAATCCCAAGGTTTTGAACACCGCGTACTCGCCGATGCGCTCCCGCGCGGTCATGGCCATGGTGTTGGCCACCACCGCCATGATGATGACGATTACCACGAAGGAAACCAGCTTGATGGCGATTAGGATGGCCTCGGTCATGGAGATGAAACCCATGGCGAACGCCTTTTCCGATTCGGTCATGGTCTCGGCAAGGGAATTGCGGAAGGTTTCATCAATGGCCGCGGCAACCTCCGCGGACACCGAGGGGGTCGTGATCCCAATCATGTAGAAACCCGCCTGGTCGGCGCGACGGGGCACGGTCCTCTTCAGGGTTTCGTTCAGGTACTCCCAGTGAAAAAACATCTGCGTCTCGTCGGTATTTTTTTCCCTGCCGTGGTAGATGCCGCGCACCACGAATTCCCACGTGCCGGGAAAGATGGTTCCCTTGAGGGGGATGGTGTCGCCGATCTTCCAGCCGAAGCGCTCCGCCAGCTTGCGGCCAATCACGCACGCTGAGCGGTCCCGGAGTACCGCACCATAGTGGTCCGGAAGCAGCATGAATTCGGTATAGAGCCGAAGGTAGCTTTCCATATCGACCGCGAAATTGGCGAACAGGTTCTTCTCGTCCCTGTAGATGCCTCCGAACCAATTTCCCCAGGAGACGATCTTCACCCCGTCGATCTGGCGGATCCTGTCCTTGTAGGATATGGGGAGGGGGAAGACCAGGGACACGGCGTTGCGGGTGACGAGCCGGGTTGCCGACGAGGCCTCCACACCGGAGTACCATATATCGACCAGCGTGCGCAGCATGCCGAAGGCGAGGATGGCCACGGCAATCCCCAGCACGGTGAGGAAGGTGCGGAGACGGTGGCGGAAGGCGTTTCTCCAGAGAAGTCTAAGGATGTACATCGGTCAGGACCCCTTTGTCCAGGTACCGGATGACATGGGCCTTTTCCGCTGCCCGGGGATCGTGGGTCACCATGATGATGGTCTTGCCCGATTCATGATTGAGACGATCGATGAGATCGAGAATTTCGGCTGCGGAGCGGCGGTCCAGGTCTCCGGTGGGCTCGTCTGCCACCAGGATGGTCGGGTCGGTGACCACGGCCCGGGCGATGGCCACCCGCTGCTGCTGTCCGCCGGAGAGCTGGGACGGAAAGTGATCCATGCGGTCCGCGAGCCCCACCACCCGCAGGGCGGTCTCCACGTGGGCACGCCGCTCCCCTTTCGAGAGCCGGGTCAGGAGCAGGGGGAGTTCCACGTTCTCAAAGGCGGTCAGCACCGGGATCAGGTTGTAGAACTGGAAGATGAACCCCACGTTCAGGGCGCGCCACGCCGCCAGGTCGGTCTCGCCGAGGATCGTGATGTCGATGCCGCCTATCTCGATGGTCCCCGTGTCCGCGGTATCGATGCCCGCCAGCAGGTTGAGGAGCGTGCTCTTGCCCGAGCCGGAAGGCCCCATGAGAGCCAGGAACTCTCCGTCGGGGATGTCGAATGATACACCTTCCAACACCGGAATGGTCTGGCTTCCCCGGCAATACGACTTGCACAGGTTCCGTACCCTGACTATGGGCGGTCTCGTCTCTCCCATCTATTTTTCCGTAATCCGTATCCGGGACCCGTCCCGCAGGCGTTCGCCGGGCGCCGACACCACCCGCTCCCCCGCCTGCAGACCTCCTGTAACCTCCACCAGGTCGCCGATCCGGATTCCGAGGGTCACCGGGGTCTCTTTCACGCGGTCATCCTTCACCAGGAAGACCACGTTCCTCCCTCCCCGCTCCACGACCGCCGCAGGGGTGACCGTTGTCCCGGGATGACGGTCGGCGGCCCCCACCGGGCGGGAGAGGATCGCCACCTTGGCGCTCATCTCCGGCAGGATGCGCCGATCCGTATCCAGGAACCGCACCTTCACCATCACTGTGGCCTTGCTCCGGTCCGCGGTGGGCACGATCATGTGCACCACGCCGCGAAACCGTGCATCCGGTATGGCGTCCAACTGGATCTCGCACGGCCCCCCTTCCCGCACCTGGCCCAGGTTCGACTCCGACACATCCACCTCCACCTGGAGCGAACCCATGTCGGCGATAGTGACCACTGCGGCCTTGGCATTGGCAGCCGCGCCCAGAGGGGTGACGATGTCGCCCACATCCGCGTCCTTGGTAAGCACCACCCCGTCAAAGGGTGCGCGGATCAGGGTATACTCCACCGCTACCCTGGCCGCTTCGAGCGCTGCGGAAGAGGAACCGATGGCGGCCTCGGCCCCGGCGAGGGCGGCCCTGGCCTTGCGGTAGCGGGCATCTGCGGCATCGAAATCCGCCCTTGCGACGATTCCTTCCGACAGCAGGGATTGTGCGCGGCGGAAGGAAAGCTCCGCATCCCGCAGTTCGGCAAGGGCCTGTTCCCGCACCGTACGCGCATTGCGCAGGTTCGCCTCGGCCTGGGACTGCTGGGCGCGGACGTCGGCGTCCTCCAGCCTGGCAAGCACGTCGCCCCTGCGCACCCGGCTCCCCTCTTCCACCCCGACCCACACCAGCCGGCCGGTTGCCTTGGACGCCACCGCGGCCTTGCGCTGGGCCACTACGTAGCCGCTGGCGTTGAGCAGCGTGAAGGCCTGTGACGGGTAGGTGCGCTGCACGCTCACCACCCGCACATCCACGGCCGGCGTCAGGACTCCGCCGACATAGAGAATTAGCAGGAGACCGGCAAGGGCAAAACCCGCAACCCAGTAGTACCGGCTCCTGCGCAACACCGGACGGGGGACGCCGGGTGTCTTGTCAATCTTCAATCGGGAAAGGTCTTCCTGCGCCATAGGTTGTCGCCTCTTTTTGCCGAAAATGAGTTCTTCCCGGAAGTCAACAGTATACCCGAAAATACCACCAATCATATCCCGTATTACGATACACGCTTTTCCCTCCTCCCTTTTTGCCACCCATGCCTGGGAACCCACATGGCATATCATTTTAAAAGGAGTATTCTTTTTGTAGCACGATTTTTATATTCGTACTATTTTTATGTTGAATAAAATATTTTCAGTGTTATTATAGGTCGATTTTTCCACTCGACTTCCTTTGAAACGTGTGCAGCCCATGACAATTGATTCAGAACCGTATTCCCGTTTTTGCTTCATCAACGCGACCTTCCGTGGAGGCGGGCGTTTCGCGTTTGCCGGCTCTCTCGCTCTTTCCCTGCTTTTTCACCTGGCTGTGTTCTCGGCTTTTGCCCTCCTGAGAGAAAATGCGGAACGTACGCCGCACAAGCCCGCCGTGATTGAAATCGACCTGAATGCCAGCGAGACGGCAGGCAGTCACAAAACGTCCCCGGCGCCCGTTCCGGTTTATCAACGGCCGGCCGAGGGCATACCCCTGAACCGCACGGCCAGGCCATCGGAGCGAAGCGTTCGTCCCCCCATCGAACATGCCGCTCAGAAGAAACAGAGCCAGCCTTACAGCGCTATCAATTCTGAAAAGGAGAAGGCGATAACCGTAAACGAGATGCATGCCGGGACACCTTTGGCGGGAACGGCGACAACGGCCCCGGCTGCCGGAGAAAAGGCAGCGGGAACACCGTCGGGAGCGGTACAGGAAGGCGCCGGAGACCGCCATGGCGATGGAGGTGAAGGTAGTGAATCCCGGAGCGGCAATGGGCACGGAACCAAGGCGGCCCTGGCCGAGTATAGCCGAACCGTGAGGTCGCTGATCGAACGCCACAAGGAATATCCTCCCTCGGCAAGGAAACTGGGAATACAGGGTTCGGTGATCGTCTCCTTTTCCCTGAATTGCCGTGGTGAACTGCAGGGCGTTTCCCTGGAGAAATCATCCGGGAATTCCATGCTCGACAACGCCGGAATACGCGCGGTGTGCAACGTGGGTTCGTTCCCGCCGCCCCCCCGCCATGCCATGAAAGGAGAAATCGTTTCCTTCAGAATCCCCATCAAGTTTGCCCTGGCGGCGGAATAAAAACTGGTGTTGACGGCTTGCGAATGATGACGAACGTCGGTGATTATGAAAACAAAAAGGTGAGGGAGAATTTTTACATGAAAAAAAGCGCAGTAGAGAGAGGATGCGGGAGAAAAACGCTTATTAAAGGGTTGCTACGAATCCCCACGGTTGCATGCATCGGCTTGTTCATCGCATCAATGGCGTTCGCGAACGAGAAAGATACCAGAGGCGGCCAGACGGCGCTGGAAGAAATCACCGTCACGGGCGCCCCCTGCGGCGATCCCGTGACGCCCGTAACCACCCGCTACGGAACCCAGTACAACGTAGTTACCGAAGAACAGATCAAGGAACAGAATTCCTATGACTTCGCATCGACCCTGCGGGATGTTCCCGGCGTCATGTCCCAGAGCAAAAATCTCATCGGCAGCCAGACCAGCCACAGCCTGTATATCCGCGGCCGGGGCGCCAGCCATCCCAGCTCCGACTTCGCCATCCAGTTCGACGGCGTTCCCCGCTACGGCGCGCTGTTCGGCCAAGTGCTGGGCGACGGCATCGCCGTTTCCACCATAGGAGGTATCGAGGTGTACAAGAGCCCGCAGCCGTCCCAGTTCGGCAGCGGCTACGCATCCATCAACGTCCGGCCCCGCTATCTGAAGGAAGAGGGCCAGGAAGCCGTACTCGACTTCAGCGGCGGCAGCCACTCCACCTTCAGCCAGAGCCTTGCCGGCGGCGTGAAAAAGGGGCCGTTCGATTTCTATCTTTCCCAGAGCTGGCTGTCCACGGGCGGTCATGAAGAGCATTCCCGGGCCCAGCAGCAGAGCTACTACGCCAACCTGGGCTACCAGTTCACCAGACACTGGAGCATCAGACTGCTGGCCAATTACGTTGACAGCCAGACCCTGGCGCCCATGCCGGACACCACGCCCACGGCGACAAACGGGGTGAGCTGGCCCGGAGCGGAACGCTACGACACTGAAACCATGCTCACGACCCTGACCCTCAACCACGAGTACGACGGGTACAGCGGCTATCTCAAGGCCTACTGGAATTCCACCGATTTCGACCTGCTGCAGGAGCTGACGAGCGGCAAGCGCTATGCCGGCGGCACGGACGGCCTCTGGTCCCGGCAGGAGATCTCCCTGTACGGACTCCGGGCAAAGGAAAAGCTCCACCTCTGGACGGGCGGTGAAATCCTGGTGGGCGCGGATCTGGACATGACCAGCCTGAAGAATACCCAACGAACCTACAGCGGACTGG
>JAAZOO010000573.1 GCA_012797715.1 Geobacteraceae bacterium
ATGCAAGCGCCCGCCTCCGCGGAAGAGACGGGCATTTATTTTCAACCACCGACACTACACAAAAAAAGGAGGATGAAACATGATGAAACGAGGGGCACTCACAGCGGCAGCGGTAGTATTTGCACTGGCGGGAACGGCAACGGCGGAGCAGACAACCACAACCAATCTGAAGGTGGACGCGTACGTTCTGGAAGTCTGTACCGTGGCAAAAAACACGGACATCAACTTCGGCGACCTGAACCCTCTGGCCGACCCGGCGACAACCTACACGAATTCAAAGACAGGCGCCACCCGGGGTCAGATAACCGTCAACTGCACGGCAGGAACCGGCTACACCCTCAGCGGGCCTTCCTCCGCCCTGATGGCACAGGGAAGCGACACCATTGCCTATTCCCCGATTATTCCAGCAGGCACATTTTCAGGCAGCGTTACCGGGACTCAGCACTATATTGATGCCTCGGTAAACAAATCGGCGTACGAGAACGTGCCGACGGGAGCCTACACCGGGACACTGACCGTCACCGTGACCTACTAATCATCCGGTATTTCCAACCGAACAGGGGGGAGACGCTCTTCCCCCTCACGGCTCCATCCACTACCTGTCGCAGACTCTTATGGAATACGGGCGCATGGAATGCAAAGAGATTTCAATCACAATCATTGCGGCGATCCTGTCATTTCTTCCGTTCGCGCCGGCTCCGGCATTCGGGGGAGCAACAACGCATCAGATGCAGGTTTCCGCAGTAATCCCGGACAGGGGGCACTGCTCATTCGAAACCCCCGGGCCGTACCATATCACCTTTGACCCGGCTCTTAATCCATTGAATCCCGTTGAACGAAACGCAAGCGTGACCTTCAGCGTCAGATGCCGAGGTATCGGCAACAAAGCCTCTACGGTAATCGTAACCCGGTCGGAATTCTCCCAACGCCACCTGATACAGGATTCCCATAGTATTCCCTACAACCTGAGCCTCCCCACGAGCAGACCGGTTACCAACAACACTCCGGTCACCATAACCGTAACCGCCACAATCCCGGAAAATTCCTACAGGAACGCACCATCCGGCACCTACTCGGACACGGTGGGAATCACCATCGAACCCTGACTGCACGGGAACACTGACGGTTTGTTCTCCCTGCGGTCAATTTGTCTTGACGGAAGCCGGAAGTTATCGCTATGTGTAGGCGTTCCGGTTGGGCGGCTGAGTCCCGGCCGGTACTATCCCATTTCTTTCCGCAAGGAGAAGTCATGTACGATTCAGAACGCTGCCCATATCCCACGGGGGGGGCTCTCCCTCGTCTTCTCCGGTCATGTCTCGCCTTCTGCGCCGCCGCGTGGGTCTTCTCCGCGCCCCCGGCATGGTGCGGGGAGTGGCGCGTGTACCCCATACGTCTCCACTTTGAGCCAGGAACCAGAATAGGAACCCTGAACGTCCGCAATGACGGGGATGACGCCATGAACTTCCAGGTTAAGGCAATGGAGTGGACCCAGGATCCGGACGGGAAGGATGCCTTTACGGAAACCAATGACCTTATTTTTTTCCCGAAACTTCTCCTTATCCCCCCCCGGGAGGAGCGGGTCATCAGGCTGGGATTAAAAGGACCCGGCGGCCCCCTCCGGGAGAAAACCTACCGGCTCTTCGTGGAAGAGATAGCGCCTCCCCGCGCTGACCCCCATTCGGGAGGAGCAGTGGTGGCCGTGAATATCCGCTTTGCTGTGCCCGTGTTCGTGCAGCCGGTGAAAGAAGACGTCAGCGGCCAGGTGGTGAAGATCGAGCTCTTCAGGGGAACCGTCAGCGCCACCCTGCGCAATTCGGGAAACGTTCATTTCCGGGTGCCCTCTCTGGTTTTCCGGGGCAAGGATTCCACCGGGCGCGATACCTTCAGCCAAACGGCAGATGGCTGGTACCTCCTCACCGGTTCGACCCGGGCTTTCTCGACGAGGATACCGGCGGAAGCCTGCCGGAAATCCGAACGGATCGAGGTCGAAGGCGCGACAGACCGCGCCCTGATCCTCAGAGGGGACCTCATGGTCGACAGAAACCAATGCAACTAGGGGCAGGTCCGTCTTCCTCCCTGTTTGTATCCCCGCAACGGGAAAAGAGATCGTCAACCACTATCGAGCATGCAGACAGTACCCCGTGAAACGGCTCAGCACTCTCTCCGGCAGCGAGGGAATCCGTGGCGACTCCTTCGCGTCATCACCCCTCTCCTTGCGTGCTGCTTCCTGGCCCTGTGCCTTTGTCCCGCTTCCCGCGCCGAACAGATAGTGACCCTTCTGTACGTTAATGAAGAAAAAAAGGGGGAAATATTCGTCCACCGCACCGAAACCGGGGATTTCCTGGTTCGCTCCCAAGACCTCACGGAAGCGGGACTCCGTGAAGCGCCGGCAACGGTGACCCGTGAAGGTGGCGAAGCATTGGTTTCACTTCGCTCCATCCCCGGAGTAACCTTTTCCTTCGACGAAAAGACCATCACCCTGCATATTCAGGCAGACCCCTCCCTCTTTCACCGGAGATTCATCGATTTCGCCGGGCAACCGGTGGAAAATGTCTATTACCCGAAGGAATCGAGCCTTTTTTTCAATTACGGCCTGCAGTACCAGGCCGACGGCTTTTCCTTCCGGGGACTGAATCTCACCAATGAACTGGGCATAAGGCGGGGAGAGTGCCTCTTCATTGCCGACACCCTCTATACAAAGGATTCGAGCAGGGAAGAATTTGTCCGGCTCCACACCAGCATCATCCGCGATGACCGCCAGGGGTTGAGGCGCACAACCTTCGGGGATCTGTTCGCTTCCTCCGGCCCGCTCGGAAGCACGGTCGACATGGGGGGCATCGGCTTCTCGAAAGTGTTCGGCATGGACCCGTACCTGATTACCTACCCCACGCTGGATATCGTGGGGCAGGCACCCCTTCCATCCGAGGTCGACATCTACGTTAACGGCGTAAAGATAAGGACGGAGCGCATCTCCCCGGGAGAGTTCCAGCTGAGGAACTTCACCGCATACGGCGGGGCCGGGGTCGTGGATCTGGTGATCAGGGATTCCTTCGGCAGGGAACAGCGGTACCGCTACCCGTTCTACTCCACCGACAACATCCTTCTCAAAAAAGGCTTGCATGACTACAGCTACAATGCGGGATTTCTTCGTGAGAATCTGGGCGCCGAAAGCAACCGGTACACGAAACCCGTCCTGGTCGCCTATCACCGCTATGGGTTGAGTGATTTTCTCACCCTGGGCTTTCGGGGAGAAGCCGCACGGAATGCAGTCAACGCAGGCCCCCAGGCCGCCATATCCCTCTGGACATACGGCATCCTGAATCTCTCCTTGTCGGGAAGCGCCAGTGGCTCGCCGGGCTTTGCAACGGATGCCTCCTACTCGTACCAGAACGGCAGGTATAATGCCAGGCTCTTCTACCAATACTTTTCCCGCCACTACGGGCTCATTGCTTCGTATGCGCCCACGCCCCAACAGAACAAGAGCGCCGGGGCCGGTTTCGGGTACACACACCCGTCACTGGGCTCCCTCTCCCTGGACCTATCAACCCGGCACACCGCGGAAGGCACGAAAAAAAATGCCGCAACCCTCGGGTACTCGAGAAACTTCTTCGGCTCCTTTACCGTGAATGCCACATTCAGCATGACTCACGATTCCTCTGCAGGGAACTCAAGCAGTTTCACCGCAAGCATTACCTATACCCCGAAAACGGACTTGAGCATTTCCGCCCGGCACGAATCTACAAAGGGAAAAGAGACGCAATCGGTCCAGATTCAGAAAAATGCCCCACTGGGGGAAGGGTTCGGGTACCGGGCTCTTGTGCAAAGGGAGGAGAGGGGCGGTGTGCGCACTGCCTACGCCCTCCACCCCATGCTCCAGTTCAATGGGCGCCACGGCATTCTCCGGGGAGAAGTCAGCGCCGCGCAGTCCGGCGGAAGGTGGACCACGCGCAACCAGGTCAGCGTCTCGGGAGCGCTCGTTGCCCTTGACGGCACAGCAGCCCTGACGCGGCCGGTAACCGACAGCTTCGCGATGGTAAAGGTGGGAGATATTGAGGGGGTGACAGTGCAAACCGGCGGCCAGGATATCGGGAAGACCGATTCCTCGGGAAAGGTGATCCTCACCAACATCACCTCCTATACCAACAACCTGATTTCCATCAATGACAAGGATATACCCATTGAGTATTATTATCCGGTCAGCAGGAAATATGTCTCGCCTCCCTTACGCGGCGGGGCCTGCATCGCGTTCGTGGCCAAACGGATGCAACCGGTAACCGGTTCGCTCCACATACGAATCAACGGTGAGGTGAAGCCGGTGGAATTTTACGAGGCCGAACTGCAGGTGGAGGGGAAGACGGTCTCCTTTCCTACCGGAAAGGGAGGCGAATTTTACATGGACATCAGCCAACGGGATGAGTTCAGGAAGAAGGACGCGACAGAGGAGAAGGCATGTTCATCAATCGTTCGGGGCACGGGAGCATTCCTGAAACCCGGGACCTACCAGGCTTCCGTGCCCTATGGGGACAAGCGGCACACCTTCCGGCTGACGATTCCCGAGTCGACGGATCCCATCATCGATGTGGGCCGGATTGTCTTTGAAGCGTCACCGTAATCGGCCCGAAGCTTGCGGACGCCGGTAACCCGGCAGGAACCGTCCGCTCCCGGAGAAATCTTTCATCCTGATACCTGCGGTCGGGGTCGCACGAAGGGAACGACTCCGGCCGGAGCGAACGAAGGACGACGGCAAC
>JAAZOO010000574.1 GCA_012797715.1 Geobacteraceae bacterium
GTCGCAAAGACCTCCGCAAAACGCCACCCATTCCCTGCAGGGAACAGCGCGGCCTTCTTGATGTCCCTGGAGCGGAGTGTCTTCCGAAGGTAATAGAAAAGCCCGCTGAAGTACCGGGAGATCACGCCCAGCACCATGCTCTCCGTGATACCTTCGAGCAAAGCCAGTATCGGTCCGCCGACAGTGAGGGTGGAAAGGTCATCCTGATAGAGCGACCGAACCCCTCCGGCTCGGATCTTCTTTCGGAGTACCATGACAAGCTGCTTCCTCACGGGAAGTATGTCCTCCTCATTGAAACGTTCCTGCTGAGCATTGCCGCCGATCAGCATATCCGCCAGACAATCGACGATGAGGTTTCCGGCATATCGCACGCTGTCATTTATCAAGATCTCCACGGCACTGGATGTTCTGCTGCGCCTGGAACTCGCGACATCTCCCGCGAGAGACCGTATGACCGCGATGTCCGCAGTCCCGCCCCCGACGTCCACGATGAGAACAGATTCCGCGGGGCCGGGCTCGTACACCGCCGCGACGGCCCTGCTTTCCGGAATGGACAGAAGCACGTTCCGTTCTTTTCCGGGCGTTACCGTGATACCCGTGTCCCGGGAAAGACCTTCACAGACAAGACCGAGCGTCGTCATGTAGTTCCGGTATTGATGTGCGCTGAAGGCCAACGGAAAACTGGGGATGACCTCGACCCCTCGAACCCCTTCGTTCCGCAGAGTAGCAAGGAGAGTAAAGATGAAAAGGTGCAGGTAGGCTCCGAGAACTCCCTGACCACTGCCATCCCATTTGGGGTCTGCCAGGACAAGGTGCAGACCATCCGTCAGTCTTTCCGAGTTTATCCTGAAACACTCCAGAGGACGCTCAAGGGCACCCGCAATATCCTGCATCTGTGAGGCGTGTGAAAAGACCAACTCCGAGGGCAGCCTCAGGATCTCACCACTCTGTGCTGTGAGACAAGGAAACCACGGAGGGTCGGAAACGGTCAGATCGTCTCCTGATGCCTCTTTTCTTCCTACAAGATCCCATGATGAATCACAGATGGCACAGGAAACAATGTTGCTGAAGTCTTCCCCACACCAGGCCGCCCTGGACGCACTTGTTCCCAGGTCCAGCGAGAGGAGAACATCCCTTGTGGCGGCACGCGCATCCGGCCGGGAATCCTTGTATATGCCAAGCCCCTCGGGCTCGCAGGGGGAACGCGATGTATCCGCGGGCCTTACGATCTCCACACAGAAGGCAGATTCGCGAAAAAAACCCGCGGGATTCCTTTCCACATCCGTTGTATCGATCATCGCCACTATCGAGCCACCGTGATCCAGAACCCGCGCACCGAATTCACCGGGATTGAGAAAGAAACCGAGGGCGTTCAGCGACCAGGAAGGGGTCTTGAACCGGGGTGTAAGGAGCAACTCGGCGTTGTCCCTGCACTCCCAGCATGACTCGAGCGGTGCGAATTCCAGGATACCGTTCTCCCAATCCTTCATGCCAACGATGTAGCAGTTTCTGCTCGCGTCCCAGTAAGAGTTCTGAATGTCTACCAGCGCAGTGAAAATACCCCGCACCGGAACGTCCGGAGGGACTCCGCGAATGCGAATCAGTCTTTCGCAAAAGAGAGGTTTGAGGACGGGAAACCCGGCCTCGTTAAAATCGACATATTCCCTGAGCTCCGGCGGA
>JAAZOO010000575.1 GCA_012797715.1 Geobacteraceae bacterium
CCATTTACCCCTCTCCCCGACCCTCTCCCACCAGGGGAGAGGGAGAAAAAATCAACCATCCGTTCGCACAGTGGGGTGCCTTTACTGGATCGTGGCCTTGGACCGGCTGACACTCTTTCACTTCGGCATCCTGTATTTCTCCATCATCTCCACGAACCGGCCGAACAGGTACTGGGAGTCGTGGGGGCCGGGCGAGGCCTCGGGGTGATGCTGCACCGAGAAGATGGGGTGGCGGGTGCAGCGCATCCCCTCCACGGTCATGTCGTTGAGATTCTCGTGGGCCAACTCGCATGTGCCGGCCAGGGAGGCGATGTCCACCGAGAAGCCGTGGTTCTGGGCCGTGATCTCCACCTTGCGGGTGGCCAGATCCATGACCGGCAGGTTGGAGCCGTGGTTGCCGAACTTGAGTTTCATGGTCCGGCCCCCCAGGGCCAGGCCCAGGAGCTGGTGCCCCAGGCAGATGCCGAAGATGGGAACCTTGCCGATCATCTTCCTGATATTGGAGATTACCTCGGTCATGGGCTCCGGGTCGCCCGGGCCGTTGGAGAGGAAGATGCCGTCCGGATTCATGGCCAGGGCATCCTCGGCCGGGAAGGTGGCAGGGACCACGGTCACGTCGCAGCCGGCCGAGGCCAGGCAGCGGAGGATGTTGTACTTGATGCCGAAGTCATAGGCCACGACCCTGTAGGGACGCTCCTTGCCGGCCAGATCGGGGTACCCCGTGCCGAGCTCCCAGAGTCCCTCGGTCCAGTGGTATGGCTTGTCACAGGTGACGCCGGTGGCCAGGTCGAGTCCGGCCATGCTGGGGACCGCCCGGGCTTTTTTCACCAGGCTGGCAGGGTCCAGGTCGATGGTGGAGATGATGCCGTTCTGTGCCCCCTTGTCCCGCAGGTGCCGGGTGAGCGCCCGGGTGTCGATCCCCTGGATGCCCACCACGCCGTTTTCCCTGAGGTAGTCTCCCAGGCTCATGGTGGCGCGCCAGTTGGAGTATTCCTCGAAATATTCCTTGACGATGAAGCCGGAGAGGAAAAGCCCCCGGCTCTCCCTGTCCTCGGGATTGATGCCGGTGTTCCCCATCTGGGGATACGTCATGGTGACCATCTGCCCCTTGTAGGAGGGATCGGTCAGGACCTCCTGGTAGCCGGACATGGCGGTGTTGAACACCACCTCGCCGGTGGCCTCGCCGGTGGCCCCGAATGATTTTCCTTGGAAAACGCGCCCGTCGGCGAGCGCGAGAACTGCTTTCATGTATGTCTCCCTGCTATGTGATTCGAGTGTGTGCAATTCCGTAGGGGCAGACCCGCGTGTCTGCCCGCCTGTAAAGGGCGAACACGCGGGTTCGCCCCTACAAATTCATCCGTTTTTGTGCATGATCTTCCCGCCGACTATCGTATACGCGGCCCGTCCCTTCACCTCCCACCCCAGGAAGGGGGAGTTCTTGGACTTGCTGGCCAGCGTGTCCGCTTCCACGGTCCAGCGGGCCTCCGGGTCGATGACGGTGATGTCGGCCGCCGACCCCTTGGCCAGGGTCCCCCGGTCGATTCCCAGGATGCGGGCGGGGTTGGTGGACATGCGGGCCACCAGGGCGCTCAGGTCCAGCACCTTGGCGTCAACCAGGGCCAGGGAGAGGGGGAGGGAGGTCTCCAGGCCGATGATGCCGTTGAAGGCCAGGGTGAACTCGATGTCCTTCTCGTCCCGATGGTGCGGGGCATGGTCGGTGGCGATGGCGTCGATGGTTCCGTCGGCGAGCCCGGCCTTGACGGCCTCCACGTCCTCCTCGGTCCTGAGGGGCGGATTCATCTTGGCGTTGGTGTCGTATCCCCTGACCGCGTCCTCGGTGAGGGTAAAGTAGTGGGGCGCGGTCTCGCAGGTTACCTTGACCCCCCGGGCCTTGGCCTCGCGGATGATCCGCACCGCCCCCTTGGTGGAGACGTGGGCGATGTGGATGGGGGAGTCGGTGAATTCCGCCAGGAACACGTCCCGGGCCGTGGCCGCGTCCTCGGCCACCCAGGGGATCCCCTTGAGCCCCAGCTCGGTGGCGGTAAAGCCGTCGTTCATCTGCCCCCCCTCCGCCAGGCCCAGGTCCTCGGCGTGGGAAATGAGGAGGATCCCCATTCCCTTGGCGTATTCCAGCGCGCGGCGCATCAGCTCTGGGTTGGAAACCGGCTTGCCGTCGTCGGAGACCGCCACGCAGCCGGCCTCCTTCAGGTCCCCCATTTCGGCCAGGTTCTCGCCCTTCATCCCCTGGGTGATGCAGCCCACCGGGAAGACGTTGACCGCGCCTTCCGCCTTTGCCTTGGCGATGATGTAGCTGGTGACCGCCTTGTTGTCGTTCACCGGCTTGGCGTTGGGCCTGCAGGCCACCGAGGTGAAGCCTCCGGCCGCAGCGGCCCTGGTGCCGGTGACGATGTCCTCCTTGTACTCAAGGCCGGGATCGCGCAGATGGACGTGCATGTCGACGAGGCCCGGGGTCACGATCATCCCCTTGGCGTCGATGACCTCGCATCCCTTGGCTGCGGTCAGTTTTTTGCCGATCTCGGCTACCATCCCGTCGGCGACGAGAATGTCCAGCTTTTCATCCAGGCCCTGCGACGGGTCGATGACGCGGCCACCTTTTATCAATAGATTCATATGTCACCTCGTGAACTCAAATTCAAGGTTCAAAGTTCAATGTTCGAAGTCTTTTGAATCGTGGTTCAGGTTTTTGCTTTCAACCTTGAACCTTGAACCTCGAACGTTGAACAGATTTCTTATTCCGTCGGCCCTCCGCCGCTCACGTGGTAGAGCATGGACATCCTGACCGCAACGCCGTTTTCCACCTGCTCCAGGATCACCGAGTTGGCGCCGTCGGCCACGTCGGAGCAGATCTCCACCCCGCGGTTCATGGGGCCGGGGTGCATGACCAGGACGCCCGGTTTGGCCAGCTTGACCACGTCCTCGGACAGGCCGAAGAAGCGGGAGTACTCGCGCATGGTGGGGAGGAGGGTCTTCCCCTGCCGCTCCAGCTGGATGCGGAGCATCATGACCACGTCGGCGTCTTCGACCGCGTCCCGCATCCGGTTGCAGACGGTCACGTTGCCCAGGCGTTCCACTCCGGGGGGGATCAGGGTCGGCGGGCCGGCCAGGAAGACCGTGGCCCCCATCTTGGTCAGGCCGTAGATGTTGGAGCGGGCCACCCGGCTGTGGGTGATGTCCCCCACGATGGCCACCTTGAGGCCCTTGAGGGTGCCGAGCTTCTCCCGCATGGTCATCATGTCCAGGAGCCCCTGGGAGGGGTGCTCGTGCTGGCCGTCGCCGGCGTTGACCACCGAGTAGGAGACCCGCTTGGCCAGGTAGTGGTGGGCGCCGGAGATGGCGTGGCGCATGACGATGATGTCGGGCTTCATGGCCTCGATGTTCTTGGCCGTGTCCGACAGTGTCTCTCCCTTCTGCACGGCGCTCGTGGAGGCGGAGATGTTCAGGGTGTCGGCCGAGAGACGCTTCGCCGCGATCTCGAAGGAGGTGCGGGTGCGGGTGGACGGCTCGAAGAAGAGATTCACCACCGTCTTGCCCCGCAGGGTCGGCACCTTCTTGATCTCCCGCTTGCTGATCTCCTTCATGTTGTCGGCGGTGTTCAGGAGAAGCTCTATCTCCTCCGCCGTCAGGTCCTGCAGCCCCAGAATGTCCTTGTGTTTGAATACCATGGGTGACCCTCCAGAAAATCAGCCGCCAGCCGCTTGCAGCCGGCAGCCGGTAACAGTGTGCTCCGAAAAACTCAGTTCTTTTCCAGATACACCTCGACCGGGTGGTTGGCGTCGTCGAAGCGCACCTGGATGTTTTCCTTGCGGCTGGTGGGAACGTTGCGGCCCACGAAATCGGCGCGGATGGGAAGCTCCCGGTGACCGCGATCGATAAGCACGGCGAGCTGGATGCACTGGGGTCTGCCGTGGTCCATCATGGCGTCCATGGCCGCCCGGATGGTGCGCCCGGTGAAGAGAACGTCATCCACAAGCACCACCCGTTTTCCCTCGATGCTGAACGGGATCTCGGTCTTTCCGACCGGCAGATGGGCCGCCTGGGTCTTGATATC
>JAAZOO010000576.1 GCA_012797715.1 Geobacteraceae bacterium
GGTGATCCCCATTCGTTCCAGGGCAGCCTTCTCACCAGGGAACTCGCGCACTGTAAACGTTCTGCGGCCGCCGCGCATATCCCTGAGAAAATCGGGGAATGCGTCGGCTCCGCTGTAATGGCGGGTCAGGGTAACGTCGCCCACCTCAATCTGGAAAATGACGTCGCCGCAGGATTCGGGCGACCAGGTAAAGGTTTTTCCCACCGGATAGTTGTTATTGACCAGGATCTGGCTGTTCCCTCCGCACTGCACTTCCAGGCGGGTTGCATGGGGTTTGATGGAGGCTTCGGCATTGGCATCCGTGGGAAGTCCCCTGATTCCCACATTAAGGTTCTGCTGTTTCCCGGCCTCCATCACCGTGGCCTGAGCCTTCGCGCCTTTTGACAGAAAGCCGAACAGTGCGCTGTCCATGGGAATCGATCCCCCGAACGCCACTCTCGGACGATAGCCCGAAGGGTGGGGAGCGACAAAAGGCGCAGCAGGGCCCTTGACAAAACGCCATGCAGGTCCGTCCGGTCCCGCCAGGTACGGAAGAACCTGTTGGGGGCTCATACCCATGGTACCCGCGAGAACCTGCTCCTCCCACATTGACTGAAGCTGACAGGCGCTTTCCCTTCTGATGAAGGTCCAGAGGAAATCGAGCGGTCCGGCAACAAGCTGTCCGAATACGGGGTCGGGCGCCACACCCGAAGCAGCGCTCGTTTTCAGTTCCGTAGCGGCGTTTGCCGCCAGGTATACGGGAGATTTGCCCGCGGCCGGGTCTTCGCCGAAGGTCTGAGTTGCCAATTGAAATGCCAGATTCCGGGACGCGGTCGCTGCCGAAACGGCGGAAAGGGAATCCCGATACTGCTGAAAAGAGGAACTGAGCGCTATTTTTGACTCGATTCTGCGTGCCGCCGCTTCCCGCCCGATACTCCTTCTGATTCCGGCCAGGATTCTCCTTCCCCCCAATCCGCTCCGAACAACCGGGTTGGACGCCTGAACCGCTCCCTGGATTCTGACTCTTTGGAACTGGTATATCTGGCGAAGCCAGGGGGGCATGGACGAATCCACGGCAACCGCTTGAAGCTCGGTGGAAATTCTGTTCACCAGCGCGAAATACGGGCCTTGCTCCGATGCCATGCGCGCCGCCGCCTGCTTCCACTCCGTAACGCCGTTCAGCCGCTCCGCTCCGCGCGGAAAATCCGCGGCAAAACCCTGCCAGGCCGCAAGGCATGATCCACGGTACCAATCATGGAAGACCGGTTTCCGGGCAATGAGAACTCCGGGGTTTTCCAGCGCGGCCTCAATCTCCTTCATCAGAGATTCAATGGCCTCTTTTCCCTTCCGCGTGAAAGCGGGGGGAACGCTCTTTTCACCAGCAGCGTTCAGGCTTCCGCCCCAGAACTCACCGAGAGTGACTCCCGGAAGGCCCCCCCGGACGTTGATCCAGGCGGTCATCCACCGGAGGCCGTCATCCCTCCCCGCAAACAGCCTCATGAGAAGAGAGCGGAGTTGAGCCGTTTCCCCGGCAATCGCATCCGTATCGGCTCGCCAGTCCAGATAGGAGAGGTAGAGAGGTCCGAACATCCGTCGAGAATCCCGGCCGTCAGCCGATCCCCCCCCCGAGTCGAAGAGAAGATAATCTGGCTGCGGCATTTTTCGCAGCGTCTCGGGATCAACGCCGTTCAGGCGGGATTTCAGGATATTGATTCGCCGGGCCAAATGAACGACGTAATCACCGAAGACAACGTCTCCGGTAGCGGGTGAAACTGATGCAAAGGATTCCGTCATCCTCCCGTCAAAGGGGGCAAGGAGGCCGTCGCGGAACCTGCGACAGTAACCTTCCTTGACGGCTGCCTCTACCTTGAGACTTTCGGTGAGGCCGAATCGGGGAAACCACCAGTTGCGGTTCCGCTCCTCGACAATCAGTATCTCCCGACGAAACCGGTCCAGGGAGACAGGATCGGTTACCGTTTCACCCTGCCGTGGAACCGGCTTGGTGAACTCCTGGGAGATGTCCCGTATCGTTTTCAGGTTTTTCACAAAGGAAAAGCTCAACAGACCGCAAAAGGCGATGCCGAGGATTATCCAGGAAGTCAATCCCACGCTGCCCGTACATGAACGCCAGCGGAGCGCGCGTCGGGTCGGCGCCAGGAGCGCTCGATCCTGTGGAAGAACCCTGCTGAAAAAGTCGTGCAGGAAGAGTCCCTTGTTAGTGCCGGGGAGTGCCTCGCTTTCCGCCATGTCGCCCACCGCGCGGGTGAAATGGGAGAGGGTATTTCCTTCCTGCCTGCCGCTGCTGAAAAAGATGCCTCGCAAGGTCGGTGTTTCCTGGTAGGGATTCGTGCGAAACGCTCCTCTGACAAATAGGGTGAGGCCGTCCTTCAGGCGTTCGAATTCCTCGGGAAAGAGGAGAAGGGCAGGGTCCGGATCTTTCACTTCCGGTTGATGCAGCAGTTGGAGACGCAGGTTCCTCAACCTTTCGTCAATAGTCGCGACGGCATGTTCCACGAACGAATTCACGTCCTGGGAGAGGTCATGGTTGATGATGCCCATGGCCTGATTATGGCTTTTTTCGGGAATAAGCTCGCAGAAACGGTTCACCCCCTGCACCAGGTCACACTTGGTTACCAGAAGGTATACGGGAAACCGCATCCCCAAGGCCCTCATCAACTCGTCGATACGGCTCCGTATGGTACGCCCGGTTTCTCCCAGATAGTCCGAATCCGCTTTCAGGAGTCCGTCCGCGGCAATCGTCACAATGAGGCCGTTCAGCGGCTCACGCCCCCGGTATTTGAGGAGAAGTCCGAGGAATTTCTGCCACTCGCGCTTGTCCTGCGCCTCATTCACGGGTACGGCATAGCGGCCGGCTGTGTCGATGACGACTGCCTGCTCAAAAAACCACCAATCGCACTGCTTGGTCCCCGATACACCCTGAATCCTGCCGGTGCCGGCAAAGGGGGAGGCAAGGCGGGCGCTGTTCAGAGAGGTGGTCTTGCCCGAACCGCTCTCGCCGATGACCATGTACCAGGGAAGGACGTACAGGGGGTTGCCGAGCTTTTTGAGGTGGGATTTCCGCAGCGTCTCAACCGCTTTTTTCCACCGCTCCTGCAGCTCCCTGGCCTCGCTCCTCTCAAAAGCGGACAGGGCTTTGACGCGTGCCTCATCCTCTTCGCTGATCTCCCTGACAAAGTTTTTTTCACGTCTTCGCAGCATGATTTTGCGAATGAACACAATCGCGAGAACGAAACCTGCCAGGAGAAGCACCAGAAACAACCCGACCCACCAGGGCCAATCCAGAACGAGCACGATGCCGCAAATCAGCAGGAGAAGAAGCGTAACCGCCGAAACAAGCAGGAACACCTTGATGACCTTCTTATACGTCTCATTCATCTCAGTTGGCCACCGATCGCAGAAAGTTTTCGCCCACGCCGTTGAGTGTGAAGCGGTAGACAAGATACAGGACGGCAAACAGGATCACGGGCGCGGAGAGGCAAAAGACGGTTACGGGGTCGAATCGAAACCTCCTGCCGCGAGCAGCCGGATTCGCTGAGCAGTTGGGATACGCCTCGGGAAAGAGATCCGCCCGCTCCAGGGATGGGAGGCCCACCGAACTTCCCAGCAGAAGCTTCAGGGTGGAGGTACGGATCTGGTTCAGTTGATACTCGTCGCCAGGGTGACAGTATCGGCCGGAAAAACCGAGAGCGAGACAGAGGTAATAGACCTCTCGCAGCTCCTTCTGATGGAGTCCGAGGGAATTCAAGCGTTCGAAAAACTCTTCGCCCGCATCGGTGGTATTGTAGTGGCGGCGCTGGAGCTGATCCTTCAACCAGTAGCCCTTTTCTCCCCACGATGAATTGAGAATCGCCTCGTCAATCCACGAACACACCGCGAAACGGGCCATGTCATAGTCATCTCGGGAAAGGCCGTTTCGTTCCATGATCCCCTCGCTCTCCTTGAGCAAGTCTTGAATATGGTGCTTCACCTGCTCATGGGGCGGCTGCTTTGCTTCTGCGGTACGGAGCAAATAGACGACATAGGCAAAAAGTTCCATGAAACAATCGCTGAGATGCATAGGCTGGAATCCCCCACTACCGTAAGTCTGATGCGCGCAGCCTGGGGCACGCAGATACGCCACCCCACCCGCTAGGCGTATTTTCCACCACTATCGTGCAAGGTCTGAAGCTGGCGTGCCTTTGAACTGATGTATTTTCCCTTCACACGCTATTCCTTGACCTCCTGCATTTCGCTTCGTCCAAGTGACAGTTTTATGCGGATCTTTTTTGGATTGTTCAGCAGGGAAAGGGGTATCTGAAATGTTCGAGTGGAGTTTTCCTTTCGCAGATCGTAATAGCCGGCAACGATCCCGATATATTTTGCTCCTTCCGTACGATCCATGGGCTCTTCAAGCTTCTGTTTCGGTTGAAGCACCAATCTCCTGGAATATGTGACGCTCGGATCAAAACGGCCGCACTCCAGGAGGACCGCCAATCCTCCCTTCTGGTCGACCATTTGGTTGAATCCGTTCAGGTCTTTCAGGTGATACACGCAGAGGAGAAGAGAGTGGGGTTTCTCCTGGTAAAGATTCAGTTTGGAATCGCAGGAGAATTCCAGTGCGATCGCGTTTTTCTGGTACTGCCACTCTCCCTTGCCGCCTCCCATGCAGCAGGACGTTGCGGCAACGGCGAGTGTAGCGAGAAACATCAGATTTCCTTTCATCCTTGGGACCCTGTAGACAGAACAAGAGCTGGCGAGACTATTCGATACTTGTGAAACTATGCATTATTGAAAGAAACAAAATTACTGTGTGCAATTTCTAATAATATATGGAGGTAATCTAGTACCATCATCTGCCGCACAATGTCAATACATTTAATTGTAAATTAAATAATTAATGTTTTATAAATTATATATCTCTCAATAAACC
>JAAZOO010000045.1 GCA_012797715.1 Geobacteraceae bacterium
TTCCACAAGCCGACCTTGCCGGACAAGGACGACTATGTCTTCGATGTGATCACCATGCTCCTGGCGGACGGCAGGACCTCCCGTCTCTACCGCACGCTGGTGGTGGAACGGCAGCTGGCCACGGACGTCACGGCCTTTTCCGCACCGGGGAGCAGGTACCCGAACCTGTTCGTAATCCAGGCCACGCCGCGGAGTCCCCATACGGTGCGGGAGGTGGAGGAAGCAATCTACGCCGAATTGGAACGCCTGAAGAGAGAACCGGTCGCTCCCCGGGAACTGGAGCAGATCCTGAACAGGCTGGAAGCGGACGAAATCCGGGCCATGGGATCCAACGACGGGGTTGCCCACCGACTCACGGAATACGAGGCCATCGCCGGAACATGGCGGTATATCACCGAACACCGGAAAAAGGTTGCGGGCCTCACTCCCGAGGACGTGCGCGAGACGGCCCGCACCTATCTTGTCCGGGAGAACCGGACCGTAGCGTCCATCAGAAAACGGGAGGCAGCCCAGTGAAAAGACACCTTATTCTGATACCCCTGATACTCTCCCTTGTCCCTGCATGGCGGGCAGTGGGCGCGACGGTCCCGGATCCCCGCACCATGACCTTCCCGCCCCTCGCATTCCGCATCCCCGCGGTGGAGCGGGTCGTGCTGGATAACGGCATGGTCGTCCACCTGCTGGAGGATCACGAACTCCCCCTCGTCACAATGCAGGCATACATCCGGACCGGCAGCATCTACGAACCGGAGGACAAGGTCGGGCTGGCAGGACTCGCCGGCGCCGCGCTGCGGGGAGGAGGAACCACGGCCACCCCACCGGAGACCCTGGACAGCGAGCTGGAATTCATGGCTTCGTCCATCGAATCGTCCATCGGAGCGGACTCGGGAACCGTCACCCTCACCTCCCTCACGAAAAACCTGGACCGGACCCTCGCCCTTTTCACCCAGGTGATGATGTCTCCGGCGTTTCGGGAGGACCGGGTGACTCAGGCGAAAAACCGGGCCATCGAGGCTATCCGCCGACGGAATGACGATCCGCAGGAGGTGGGGGACCGGGAACTGAGCAGGGCCATCTACGCCGGGCACCCCCTCGGCCGCATCCCCACGGTGGAATCGGTGAGCGCCGTCACCCGTGACGACCTGGTCGCCTTTCACCGCCGCTTTTTCCACCCCAACAACGTCATCCTGGCCGTATCCGGTGACTTCGACAGGAAAGGAATGCTGGAAAAGCTGCAAGCGGCGTTCGGCGGGTGGAAGAAGGAAGAGGTGCCCCTGCCCCATATTCCCCAGCCCGTGCCTGGCTGGAAACCGGCCGTGCTGCTGGTGAAAAAGGCCATCGACCAGTCGGTGATCCGCATGGGACACCTGGGCATCGACAAGAACAACCCAGACCTGCACGCCATTACCGTGATGAACGCCATCCTGGGTGGCAACGGCTTCAGCTCCCGCCTCATGGCGGTAATCCGCACGCGGGAGGGGCTCGCCTACAACGTGGACAGCTCCTTCCAGGCGGGCCGCCGCTTCCCCGGCACCTTTGAGGCGGAGACCGAAACCAAGGCCGGCTCCACCGCCCGCGCCATCGGCCTCATGCGCGAGATCATCGACGGCATGACCCGCCGGCCGGTGAGCGACGCGGAACTGACCCTTGCCAGGGACTCCATCATCAACTCCTTCATCTTCGCCTTCACCAACAGCGCTTCCGTGGCGAACCAGCGGGCCCGCCTGGAGTACTACGGCTACCCCGCCGGCTACCTGGAAGAATTCCGGGACAGGATCGGCCGGGTGACGAAAGAAGACGTGCTGCGCGTGGCGCGGAAGTACCTCCGCCCCGACGCTCTGATCCTGGTGGTGGTGGGGGACGAGACGAAGTTCGACAAGCCGTTGTCCACCTTCGGAGAGGTGCGGGAGGTGGTGCCGGAATAGGTGAATGCAGATGGGATCGAGACATTCCAACGCGGCTTCTTACAACAGAAGGCCGCTTTTTTTATTTGTTCGGTCCCTGTTCCATTGAACCTAAAACCGGCAGTTGGAGGTATCCGCAGAGAGCGACTCTGTCGTATTTCGTTGCTGCTCTTAGCGAA
>JAAZOO010000046.1 GCA_012797715.1 Geobacteraceae bacterium
AATGGGGCTGTAGCTCAGTTGGGAGAGCGCTTGAATGGCATTCAAGAGGTCGTCAGTTCGATCCTGATCAGCTCCACCAAAAATCAAAAAGGTTCGGTGATTTTCACTGGACCTTTTTTATTTGCAAATGCCAATCTCTTCATGGCCAGACCGACAACCTCTTTCTCTCATCAGCACGAAATGAGTGGCTCACGCTGTATCGCCAGGGATCTTCACGGCATTCCATTTCCATCGGAAACTTCTGGAGCAGCGGTCTGTTTCTGTGATATAACTCCTTCAAAATCGCCACGGAAGGCGGCCTCCGGCGAGCTATCATCCGTTCGGGATCCAGGCCGCATGCTGCAACGGGTTGCGTGCCCAATTTTTTGAGGTATTGTTCATGAAAATATGTGTAATTGGCACCGGATATGTCGGTCTTGTTGTTGGAACCTGTTTTGCTGAAAGCGGCAATTCTGTAATCTGTGTCGATATCGACGAAGCCAAGATAGAAGGGCTGAAAAACGGAATTATTCCCATTTACGAACCGGGCCTGAAAGAACTGATCCTGCGCAACACCGAAGAAGGCAGACTGAAATTCTCCACCGATCTGGCTGCATCGGTGAAAAGCTCGCTCCTCCAGTTCATTGCCGTCGGCACCCCCCCCGGGGAGGACGGATCGGCGGACCTGAATCACGTTCTGTCCGTGGCCCGCCAAATCGGCTCGGTCATGGAGCACTTCAAAATTATTGTCAACAAGTCTACCGTTCCCGTAGGGACGGCCGACAAGGTTCGTGAAACGATCAGCAGGGAACTCGCGGCTCGCGGCGTCACCATTGAATTCGATGTCGTATCGAACCCGGAATTCCTGAAGGAAGGGGCCGCAATCGACGACTTCATGAAGCCCGACCGTGTCGTAATCGGCGTGGATAATGTCCGCACCGCCGAGATAATGAAGGAGCTGTATGCTCCATTCATGAGGAGAACGAACCGCGTCATCGTCATGGACGTGCGCAGCGCGGAAATGACGAAGTATGCTGCAAATGCCATGCTGGCGACAAAGATAACTTTCATAAATCAGATAGCCAATCTCTGCGACCTGCTCGGCGCCGACGTGTCCGCGGTCCGTGAAGGAATCGGTTCCGACTCCCGAATCGGGTACGATTTCCTCTACCCCGGAGTCGGATACGGCGGCTCCTGCTTCCCCAAGGATGTGAAGGCACTGGTCAAGACCGCCGAGGAATGCAACTATGATTTTGCGCTTCTGAGGGCTGTGGATGAGGTAAATGAACGTCAGAAAGAGATCCTCCCCCGGAAAATAGTATCCCATTTCGGCGGCGAAGGCGCGGCAAAGCCCTTGGCTGGAAAACGCATCGCCGTGTGGGGATTGTCCTTTAAGCCCCGTACCGACGACATGCGCGAGGCTCCGTCCATTGTCATCATCGAACGACTCCTGGAGGCGGGCGCCGACGTGCGCGTCCACGACCCGGTTGCCTTGAAGGAAGCCAGACGGATTTTCCGCGATCGCGTCACGTACAATACCAATGAATACGAAATCCTGCGGGAAGCGGATGCATTGGCGATCGTGACGGAATGGAACGAATACCGGAATCCCGACTTCGACAGAATCAGGGAACTGCTGAGGATGCCCACCATTTTCGATGGAAGAAACCTGTTCGAACCACGCAGAATGAAGGAGCTCGGTTTTGCATACGTCCCTATCGGACGGAACGGCGCCCAGTTCTACCAGGAAAGAGGGTGACCCGATGAGAGTCCTGGTCACCGGAGGCGCCGGATTTATCGGCTCCCATCTCTGTGAACGCCTTCTCCGGGAGGGGCATGAAGTCCTGTGCCTCGATAATTTTTTTACCGGGAGCAAGGACAACATCCGCCACCTTCTCGACAATCGCCACTTCGAACTCCTCCGTCACGATGTAACCCAGCCGATCCTCTTGGAAATCGACAGGATTTTCAATCTTGCGTGCCCTGCGTCCCCCATTCACTACCAATACAACCCGGTAAAGACCATCAAGACAAACGTTCTGGGGGCCATACACATGCTTGGTCTCGCGAAGCGGGTAAAGGCGCGTATCCTCCAGGCTTCAACCTCTGAGGTGTATGGTGATCCGCTGACACATCCGCAATCGGAGGACTACTGGGGAAATGTCAACCCCATCGGCCTGAGAAGCTGCTATGATGAAGGCAAAAGGGTTGCCGAAACGCTTATGATGGATTACCATCGGCAAAATGGCGTTGACATACGTATCATTCGCATATTCAATACCTATGGCCCCCGGATGGCGCTCAACGACGGTCGGGTGGTTTCGAATTTCATCGTTCAGGCGCTGCGGGGAGAAGATATCACGGTCTACGGCGACGGCAGCCAGACACGCTCTTTCTGCTATGTGGACGATCTGATTGATGGGATGCTCCGTTTCATGGAGTGTGGGAGCGGTACCGGACCGCTGAACCTGGGAAACCCGGCCGAGACATCGATTCTCGAGTTTGCGACACGCATCATCGACTTGACGGGTTCCACGTCAAAAATCGTATACAAGCCACTTCCCTCCGACGACCCGCGTCAGCGGCAACCCGACATTACTCGCGCAAAGTCACTGCTCGGGTGGGAACCTCGAACCGGCTTGGAAATAGGCCTCAAGAAAACGATAGAGTATTTTTCCGACGTGCTGGCAAAGGAAGGGTAGTCCCCTGATTATATGAAAAAGCGGATGTACTTCATCCCTGCAGGGTTTCTCCTGCTCTTTCTCTCCTTCACCATTTTCGGTGAACGGGGACTCCTGCGTATTTTCCATCTCAACCGGGAAAAAGAGGAACTCCAGAAACGAGCTGCGATGATACGCGAGGAAAACGACAGGCTGAAGAGGGAAATCGAAGCATTAAAGACGGACCGGCGCTATCTCGAGAGTCTCGCCAGGAAAGATTTCGGCCTTGTGCGGAAAAACGAGGTCATATACCAATTCCCTGCAAAAA
>JAAZOO010000047.1 GCA_012797715.1 Geobacteraceae bacterium
CCCGGATATTGATGTGATCACGACAGACGAAGTGTATGCGAAACTGGTGATGAACGGCGCCGCCGATTCGGTGGCCGCCTCCGGCTTTGCGGATGCGGACCTCACCAGCCATGTCGAGCAGGCAGTCGACAACGCCGGCTGCCATATGGACTGGACCCCCCCGATAATCTCCCTGGCTCTGATCGCCTTTACCGCGTATACCCTGAAGGATGCGGACGTCTACGAAAAAGCCCGAAATTTCGGCGAACGGGCAGGGAAATCCTACCTCTCATATCTTCTGGCAGGGGGCGTTATGGCGGTCACGCAGCTATGGTGGCTCGGCCTTCTGGCCGGTATCGGCAGCAGATACGCCGCTCACAGGGGAAGGAAGAACCGGGAGGCATACCGGGAACTGGAGCGTCTGCACGGTTTGAATGAGAATTTGATTGCTCGCCTGCACTAGGTGGAAAAGGAGCATGAGCATGTTCTTCAGGAACAGAGAGAGAACGAAGAAGAAATGGCGGGGACTGTCGCGCATGCTGGGTATCCTGGCATCTCCCTTCATCGGGAAAGCGCCTGAGCGTATAGATATGCTCACCTACCGGGAAGCGGTGCGGCGCCTGTTTGCTTGCAGGCCTTATAACGGACGGCCGGTCCGGGGCGCCATCGTGAGAGAAGCGCATGGGAGGGGTTTCCGCATGCTGTTCTTCTTCCTTGATAAGCAGGGTACACCATTCAAAACGGCATACGGCAAAGACGCCGTCCTTGTCCTCTTTGCGGAAAACCTGGATGAGGAACTCCGGGATTTCTTCGGCGATGATGACCTGCTGATATTCGAATAGGAGAGAAACACATGACCGGATTTGAATTCGTACTGCTTGGGTTGATTAAGGCGGCGGTTACCGGCGCTGTGGCGGGGGCGGTCATTGCCCTTGCCTGCCTTAACTGGGACCGGATCGTGAACTGGTTTCAGTCCCGACAGTGGCTGAGGTTGACAAATCCCGACGCTATCGGCTTCAGCCTGCGGGAACGCACTGCAAACGGCAGATTTCGGACTGCGTATGGTGTTTTCGACACCCGGACCGGAGAAGTAATGGATTCCGAGGTGGTGAGTTCCGATACGGTAGACTCCCAGGTGGAAGCCGTGCACAGGGGAAAAGAGATGGTCATCTACTCCTGAAACACGGATATGTCGACTGGATCCTGGAGGGAAAATGTTTGAAATGATGAGATATGACGTTCTGATGTGGTGTTCGATAGTGTCGTTCGTTCTGGCTGTTACTTTGTACATCATCAGAAACCTTATTGAATTTTGCCGCATTCTTTTTGGCTTGGGATCCATCCTTGTGGTTGTCGGCGTGAAAATGGTCGGTGCGCTCATCGAGCTCTGCGTGAATGCGGTCATGGATTGGATGCAATCCAAACGGGTACATCGAACAGATTACGGGAAACTTGTCGGCCGGAAGCTGGCAAGCGGCAACTACCGCGTGGTCGCCGGTGTCTTCTCCTCTGGCAATCACCAGAGGGCAAGCAAGACCTGGGATGAAGTTACGGTTGACAACGACCTGCGATGGCGTCTTGAACGGGGTAACGGCACCGTGATGGTAGACTTGAGCTGAGGAGGGTGATATGTGGCTGATTTTTGCGTCGGCTGCTGCGGCGGTCGAAGTTTTCGTGCTGGTGAGCATGTGGAATTCCATAGAGGGCGGGAAGAGGCTTCGGAAACTCCGGGAGAAATTCTGGAGGAGCTATGCCGCCTTCTGCGGAGTCTTCCCTTTGGCAGCGCTGGCAATACTTCTATTGTTCGGTGTGCATCCTTCCGGGGCATGCGAAGCCGCAGGAGCCCTGACAATTGTCAATGGGATTTTTGTCGGAATTTTTGTCGAGATTGAGAAAGCCGGCTGATTCTGCGCACCGCACTTCGAATCGGATTGCATCATTGCAACCACCTGTGTAAGGAGGAAATGGACTCTATGAATAGATTGATTGTGGAGGGTTTCCCGGAGGATATCTGCGAGACCGAGGAGGCGATATGCCGAAGCCGGCTCCTCAAAGCGGTCAGGGAGTTGTGCGAGCAGACCGGCATCGAGGATATTGATCTTCGGGTCAGTACAGGCACGGGCAGGAAACAGCTTCATGAGCAGGAACAGCCCGGGACGGGCGATGCCGGTGATGTGTCCATTGAGGACCGGGCCGCTCAGTACCGTGCCGGCGAGCCGTTATGGAAAAGCGATCATCTTGTCGTTCCGGATGTGGTGCGGGAAGAACTGCGAACCGCCATGGAAGTAATCCGGCTGGAACCGCTCATCTTCGATGGGTGGGGGCTTCGGGAAATTGAACCGTTTCCCCGGTCGATACTGAACTTCCACGGCCCACCCGGTACCGGCAAGACGCTCGCTGCACATGCCGTTGCGTCCGAAATAGGTAAGAGAATCCTTGTAGCAAGTTATGCACGGATTGAGAGCAAGTTCCACGGTGAAGGCCCGAAAAACGTGGATGCCCTGTTCTTTGCAGCGGAACGGGACGAGGCGGTTCTTTTCATCGACGAGGCGGACTCGCTGCTGTCGCGCCGACTTGCGAACGTGACCCAGGGATCGGAACAGGCCATCAACTCCATGAGAAGCCAGCTTCTCATCTGCCTGGAGAAACACAAAGGTCTCGTCATCTTTGCCACAAACCTGGTGGAAAACTACGACCCGGCTTTCGAAACGCGGATGCGGCACGTCAGGTTCACTCTTCCCGACGCGAAAGCCCGGGCACGGATCTGGACGAATCATCTGCCGACGAAGCTTCCCCTCGACGGAGACGTGAACGTGGCGGAACTGGCCGTGGCAAGCGATGGGCTGTGCGGTCGAGACATCAAAAACTCCGTGATTGATGCAGCCCTTCGGGCAGCCCGGCACAGTCGCTGTGCGGTTCGGCAATCAGACCTGCTCGGGGCGGTGGAGCGGGTTCTTCTCTCGCGTACAAAGTCCGGCCTTGGCGCGAGCGGAATCCCATCCTTGGCTGTACCGGCATTTGGCGAGCGTTCACAAGAATGCGACATGGTTCGGCCGCTGTGAAGAGAGTCTTCATCGGTGCTGTTGCCGCGCTGGCGATAGTCCTTGTTTTCACCACTGTTCTGCGCCCAGGTCCCATCGCGATTCTCGGAATACCTGTCGGCGCAGGAGTGCTCTGGCACGCTCTGATGAGGATTCTGCGCATGATAGAGGAAAAAAGGGGCGGTACAAACAATGACAATGCCGGCGACGGCTAGAGAACGATTCTCTGTCCGATGTGCCGTTTCGCACTTTTTTCCTGTCCGGCGGGAACCAGCAACTTCACCATTTGCCATCCTTCGCGCAACCATATCTTGTATTTGAGGTAGCCGGGGCCATCATCGATGAATTCAGCCTCAGGTTCATGCGTCCCATGGGGGGAGAAAGCATCCATGCAAATGGTGGAAACCGGAACGTACAGCCGTTTCATCATTCGTACCAGACACCGGAAGTCCTCGTCAGGCACTTCCGCAATTTTCTCGAAGCAGCCCGGTCCGAACACGGTATGATGACTGTCCTGGCAGAGTATTCTGAGGTCATTCCGTCGACTCCTGGTATACGCCGCCTGAACTGCCTGCCCGACTGGGCTCAGTCCATATCTATCCCCATGGTCTTCAACGAGAGTGCGCATTTCATCCGGCAACCGGTTCATAGCCGGTGAAGCTTCCTTTTTGCCGGGTGCGGCAACAACCGCTTCAATCTCGTGAAATGCGTCTTCGAATGCGGAGAAATCGAAATGGATCGGGAGGGAGGGGAGTTCCACTAGTTCGGAAAAATCTTCGTGAATATAGTAGACAGGGACGTTGAAAAGAACGCCGAGGAGTGTCGAATATGCAATCTGTGCCTTGAATCCGCCGGTGGAGACAATGGAGGTTCTGGTTGATTCTCCCTGCATCAGCAAGGTTGTCATCTTGTTCACCAGGTTGATCAGTCCGAGTTTCTTGAACTGGCGGGCATTTTTTGTCAGGCCTTCGACCTTTTCCACAAAGACCATCATGTATCCTTCAGACATGAGGTAATCGGAGATCTCTTCAGCGCAGTATCTTCCATCGCGCGTATCCGAACAGACCAGGAAAATGCTGTCGCATTTTTCAGGCTCAAGGTGCCTGAGAGAATTCAGTTCGGCACAGGAGTCTTTCCAACCCGACTCCCGAATAAAGGAACACAACATGCCTTTCTCTTCACAGGAAGGCTTTTCTGATGTCCTGGATGCATTGGTCAACAGTGAGATTCCGCATGAAATGATAAAAGTATTCATTTTCCCATCCTTTCAACTTTATGGAATTATTAAAAACCTTGACGAAAGGGCTGTTTTCATTAATAGTGAAGACGTTTTAGTATAATAATATAATTTCCGACAAGAGCAAACCCGGGGTGACCCGGGGACGCAAAACCACAGGGTCCGCGAAGCGGATGGCCGGTTACCGAAGAAATTCCCGGAAGCAAAGCGCCCCGTCTTCGGTTTCAAGACGGGGCATTTTTTTCGTGAAAAGCTGCAACGTTGCATTCTTTGCTTTTGCTGCTGCAGGGGGGCATATTCGGAACACGCACTTACGGAAAGGATGACGTCACGTGTTATTCGGCACCTATGATTTCAAATGCACACTACTCGATCCGGCGATCCTCCCGGCGTTCAAGGGATCGACGTTCCGCGGCGCCTTCGGCGGCGCGCTGAAGCGCGTTGTCTGTGCTGTCCGCGAGCGGGAATGCTCCCGGTGTCTTCTGGCGGGCCGCTGCCTCTATGCCCGCGTCTTCGAGATCGTTCGTGGCGCGGGTGACGGGCAGAACAGGATCGCCGCGCCGCCCCATCCCTACGTCATCGAGCCGCCTCTTGCCACCGAAACCAGGTTCCGCGCCGGAGAGGGATTCGACTTCTCGCTCCTGCTGTTCGGCGCCGTCAACGAATCGCTCCCCTATTTCATCTATGCCTTCGAAACCATGGGAGAGGCGGGCATCGGCAGCCGGGTCGCCGGGAAGCGCGCCGGGTTCCGGCTGGAGCGGGTGCAGTGCGGCGGCACTACGGTATACGACGGGGCGACGAGAACGCTCGTGATGCCGCATTCGCTGAAAAAACTCGCCGTCCCTGCCGTCAATGCCGCGGAGGCGTCAGGCGCCGTATGCGTGCGTCTGCTCACGCCCCTGCGGCTGAAGTCCGGCAACGCCTTTACCGCCGAACTCCCGTTCCACGTCCTGGTCAGGGCCATGCTCCGCCGCATCTCATCGCTCTTTGCGGCCTACGGCGACGGAGAACCGCCTCTGGACTACAGGGGGCTCGTGGCCGCCGCCCAGGGAGTGGAAGCGGTTGAGTCGTCCCTGCGCTGGCACGACTGGGAGCGATGGTCCGGCCGTCAGGAGCAGACCATGCTCATGGGGGGACTCCTCGGCACCATCACCTATGAAGGGGAAATCGGTCCGTTTCTGCCGCTGCTGGAGCTCTCCCGCCAGCTGCACCTGGGCAAGCAGACCGCCTTCGGGCTGGGGAAGATTGATTTCTGAGCACGTAGAAAGTCCGTCGAGCGTCGAGAAAAACCGTCGAACGTCGAGCGTCGAGAAAAACCGTCGAACGTCGAACGACGACCGACGAACGACGAACGACGAACGACGACCGACGACCGACGACCGACCGGTTTCCCGACGACCGACGAACGACCGGTTTCCCGACGACCGACGAATAAGGAGCCGCCATGAAACGCATCCTGCTGGCCGTCTGCGGGCTCTCGCCCCAGGTGATCACCGAAACCCTCTACGCCCTGCATCAGGAAGGGCGGATGCCGGATGCCGTCCGGATCCTCACCACCCGGGAGGGGAAGGCGGCCGTCAACGCGCACCTTCTCGATCCGGAGAGCGGACAGTACTTCCGGTTTCTCCGGGACTACGGTATCGATCCGGCAACGGTGGATTTCTCCGCCCGCCATGTGACGGCGGTAACCGACGGGAGCGGCCGGGAGATGGACGACATCGGCGGCGAGGAGGACAACGAGCGGTTCCTCGGGGCCTGCATGGAGGAGGCCTTCGCGCTGACGTCGGATCCTGAGAGCGCGGTCTACTTCTCCATCGCCGGGGGGAGGAAGACCATGGGCGCCTGCCTGGCCGTGGCGGCCCAATGCTATGCCCGGCGCCAGGACCGGATCTTTCATGTGCTCGTTTCGCCGGAGTTCGAAGGGAGCCGCCATTTCTTCTACCCTCCCCGGGAATCGGTGTCGATTGAGCTTAAGGGAAAAGACGGCGCCCCGTTTTTCAAGGAAACGCGGTACGCCCGCGTGACGCTGGTCCCCATGCCGTTCTTCTCCATCCGCGACCGGCTCTCCGACCGGCTGCTGAAGGCCCCCGAGAGCCCGTCGGCCCTGATGCTCAGCCTGGTGCGGGAAAAGCGGCATGAACTGGTGGTGGATCTGCACGGCGGCACGGTGGCGTGGAAGGGGAGGGAGTGCGACCTGATGCCGGCCCAGATGGCGCTGTACGCGTTTTTCGCCCTGCGCAAGCGGGAGAGCGACTGCGGCAGGGAGACCTGCAGAGGGTGCGCAGGCTGCACCCTTGCGCGGGAGCAGGTGCTGGAACGCGCAGCAGAAGTGGCGGAGATATACCGGAGCATCAGCCGGGTGAGGCCGGTTGAGGAGATGAGCCGGACCGGGGTAGCGTGCTTGGACGAGGAAAATTTCAAGTCCTACCGCTCCAGGGTCAACGGCGCGCTGGAGCGGGCGTTCGGGCCTGACGAGGCGGCGAAAATCGCCATCGCGGCCCACGGCAGGAGGCCGGGGGTTCGCTACGGGATCCCGCTGGATCGGGAACGGATACGGGTGGTGGTTTAGATGCCGTCGAGCGTCGAACGACGACCGACGAACGTCGAACGACGAACGACGACCGACGAGCGACTACCGACCGGTTTTCCGACGCACGACGAACCCGGAGAGAAAATCAACGACGACGAATGCGGAAAGAGGGCACTCAGAATTCTGTGGTTTTGATATTGAATACAAAGGGTTTCCTCTGCGTTCTCCGCGCCTCTGCGGTGAGGTTCTCATCTCGAAAGCCGTGAAACGCGGAGACGCGTAGGACGCGGAGAGGTTGTCTTTAGTAAAAGCAGGGAGCATTTCAAGCTTTTTCATGAAGGAGGGAAGGCATGAACTATACACCAGGGAAGGACGTGCTCAAGGTCGCGCTTGCCGGGCTGCTGCATGATGTGGGGAAGTTTGCGGAACGGGCCGGCATGGAGGTCAGCCGGACGTATGCGGATGACAATGCAGGCCTCTACCAGCCGTATAACCGGGATCAGAAGCGGCACACGCACCGGCACGCCCTCTTCACCGCAGCGTTCATTGAACGGTTTGCAGCGTATTTGCCCGAGGTCGATGATCAGGAAACGGCCCAATCAGGGGATTCGCTCATCAACCTTGCCGCCATGCACCACAAGCCGGAGACGCCGCTGCAGTGGATAATCACCCAGGCGGACCGCCTGAGCAGCGGCCTGGACCGGCAGGTTTTCGAGGGAGAGGAATGCGGTGTCGGTTACAAGGAGTTTCGCAAGACCAGGCTGATCCCGCTTGCCGAGGAGATGTTGCGGGGGGAGTCCTTTTACAGGACCGATACCCTTGCAACCTACCGCCATCGCTTCCGGCTCGGCGAACTGTCGCCGGGTCAGCTCTTTCCGGGGCTGCGGCGCGAGGTGGAGCCTGCCGGCGACGCGGAGGCCCAACGGGAGTACGTCGCACTTTTCGACCTGTTCATGCGGGAGCTGCATCGACTCGAGCACCGCGATTCTCCGGCTCTCTGGCTCGATCACCTAACCAGCCTCTGGGAGCGGATCGCGTCCTCCATTCCGGCCGCAACGGTCGGGAACGTCATACCTGACGTATCTCTGTACGATCATTGCCGCGCCACGGCCGCCTTGTCCGCGGCTCTCCACGGCTACCACGCACGGACCGGGACACTTTCGGAACCGGCCATCAAGGACGGCGTCGCCGCAAAGTTCCTCCTGATAACCAGCGACTTCTACGGCATCCAGAGCTTCATCTTCAGCGAAGGCGGCAGCACCAACCGCTCCGCGGCGAAGCTGCTGCGCGGCCGCTCCTTCGCGGTTTCTCTTCTGTCCGATCTCGCCGCGGACCGCCTTTGCCGCGCCCTTGGTCTCCCCGCGACCTCCGTCCTGCTCAATGCGGCCGGCAAGTTTACCCTGCTGGCCCCGAACCTGCCTGAAACCCTTGAGGCGGTCAGGGAAGTGGAAGACGAGTTGAACCGATGGCTGGTATGCAATTTTTACGGCGAGGTCGCCATCGGCTTCTCCACCGTGACCGCGTGCGGCAACGACCTCGCCCTGGGGAAATTCCCCGAACTATGGGAGCGCCTGGGAAAGGCTGCCGATGCCAAGAAGTATCGCAAGTTGAATATTGAACAGCATGCCGGCGTTGTCGGGGGCTATCTGGATACTTTCGACAACACCCTGGGAGTCTGCCCCTTCTGCGGCAAGCGCCCGGCAGACCCGAAAACGGTCGGAGACGCCTATCTGGGCGAGGGCGAAGCGTCATGTCTCATCTGCCGCGACCAGATACAGTTCGGCGCTCACCTGATCAAGGCTCGTTCCCTGGCCGTTCTTGCCGCAACCGCTTCATTTCCCGGCACCAGGTTGAGAGAGCCGCTCTTTGGTCGCTACCAGATAGCTTTCGATATGGACGAAGCGTCATCGGGGGAGAAGGCAGGGAGCGGCGAATTGCTGCGCATGGTGCGGCTCGCCAGGATGGGTGAATCCCTCGGCAGCGGTGTGGCGGTGCGGTTCATCAGCGGCTATGTGCCCGTCTATGTCCCCGAAGACGAACATGACGAACGCCTCCTGCATGGCCGGATGGGTGACGACAAGAAGCTGGAGCTGATCGGCATGATCAAGGAGGGAGGGGCCAAGTCGTTCCACCATATCGCCAAGGCGGCCCTGAATCCGAGCCCTGACGGCGAGGGAAAATTCACCGGTGTCGAGGCGCTCGGTGTATTGAAGGCTGACGTGGACAACCTGGGCAAGCTCTTTGCCTGCGGCCTGCCTCCGGAACGTCTCAACCTGTCGCGGCTTGCCACCTTCAGCCGGCAGATGAACGGTTTTTTCAGCATCTATCTGCCGCAACTGATGTCCCAGGATGCGCGTTTCCGGAATATCTACACGGTGTTCGCGGGGGGTGACGACCTGTTCCTGATTGGCCCCTGGAACCGGATCATCGAATTCGCTCCGACGCTGCATGAACGCTTTCGCGAATTTGCCTGCGGAAACCCGGAAATCACCATCTCCGCGGGGATAACCGTCGACAAGCCTGGGGTTCCGGTTCCGGTAATGGCGGAACGGGCGGAAGAGGCTCTGAAGGCATCAAAAGACGCGGGGCGAAACCGCGTGACCCTGTTCGGCGAAAGCGTTACCTGGGACGAATTCGACGATCTCCGGCAGAAGCGCGAAAAGCTGGAGGAATGGAAGAACCGGGGCTACATCGGCACGGCCTTTCTCTACCGGCTAAATGAACTCATGGCGGCGGCCAGGAGCGAGAAGCTGCTGCTTTCTTCCGGAAAGCCCATCGAATTCGAGGATATGTCGTGCCTGGCATGGCGATCGCGATTCGTCTACAGCGCCACACGAAACGTTGGGAGGAACCTGGACAGGGAAGCACGTTCGCGGGCACTCGACGAGGTGCAACAGATTGCCGCCTGGCTGCATGATCTTGATGGGAAGCTGAAAATAGCCCTTTGGCAGGTACTGTACAATCAACGACGATAGGAGGAAAAAATGACCGTACAACTCTGGAAAGACCGTGCCGGTGGGGTCATCGACCCCGAACTCTTTTCAAGCACTGCGGAAGCGTTGGCGCGAAAGGTCAACCAGGAAAGGCTGGCGTCACGGGACAAGGCCAACAAGCCTACACAATTGCGAAAGTTTTTCGATGAGGTGACTCGTTACAAGGGCATGACCGAGGCAAGCCCCGAAGAGTTCCCGTCGCTTTTGCCCTATATCAAGATGCTGAATGCCAAAGCGGCGTATGCGGCCGGCCGCGACCTTATCGGCGCCACCTTCAAGGAGTTCATCAACGATTCCCTGAAGCAGGTTCAGGACCGCAAGGACTTCGAGCTGTTCTGCGCATTTTTCGAGGCATTCCTGGGGTACTACAAATTTTGCGCGGAGAAGGAAGGCAGTCAGCCGGCAGCTTCTTCACAGGGCAATCGCCGGGAATATGTTCCCAATAACCGCGCATAACGCTACTGCA
>JAAZOO010000048.1 GCA_012797715.1 Geobacteraceae bacterium
CCCGAGGCGAACCTGATGGCGACCGCCCACTACCTGGAGGCCCTGGAATGGCAGAAGGACATCATCCGCATCCATGCCATCCTGGGGAGCAAGAACCCCCATCCCCAGACCTTTCTGGTGGGGGGCATGGCCATTCCCATCGACCCCGATTCCCAGAACGCCCTCAACGCCGGAACCCTGGCCGAGATCCGGGGCCTCCTGGAAAAAACCAAGAACTTTGTGGAAAAGGTCTATATCCCCGACCTGCTGGCCATCGCTGCCCACTATCGGGAATGGTTCGCCATCGGCGGAGGGGTGGACGATTTCCTCTGCTACGGCGATTTCCCCTCGGACAGCAGCGGCAAGGCCGAGGTTCTGTGGCTGCCGCGGGGGATGATACGCAACCGTGACCTGTCCCGCGTCTATCCCGTGGAGCAGGAGAAGATCGCGGAGTACGTGGACCATTCCTGGTACAAATACCCTGGCGGGCCGGGCGAGGGGCTCCACCCCTGGGACGGCGCCACCCATGACAGGTACACCGGCCCCAGGCCACCCTATGATCACCTGAACACGGACGAAAAGTATTCCTGGGTCAAGGCGCCGCGCTATGACGGCATGCCGATGGAGGTGGGGCCGCTGGCGCGCTGCCTCGTGGCCTATGCATCCGGACACCGGGAGATGAAAGCCGCAGTGGATGTGGTCCTCGCAAAACTCCGGCTCGGACCCGGCTCCCTGTTCTCCACCATGGGGAGAACCGCGGCGCGCGGCATCGAGACCCTGGTGCTGGCCCGCAGGCTCCCCCACTGGCTGGACAGCCTTACGGCCAATATCAAAGGGGGCGACTACGCCGTGCACAACGGCGAAAAATGGGACCCGGACACCTGGCCCAAGGAGGCGAAGGGGTATGGCTGGCACGATGCTCCGCGGGGGGCTTTGGGCCACTGGATCCGCATCAGGGACGGAAAGATCCTGAACTACCAGGCTGTCGTGCCTTCCACCTGGCTCGCCTCGCCCCGCGACGCAACGGGCCGGCGCGGGCCCTACGAAGAGGCCCTGGTAGGCACGACGCTGGCGGACCCGAAACGCCCCCTGGAGATCCTGCGCACTGTCCACTCCTTTGACCCCTGCCTGGCCTGCGCGGTGCACCTGTTCGACCCGGACGGCGGCGGGGCGGTGACGGTGAAAGCGCTGTAGGAAGGGGACGGGATAGGGGGACACAATTAGAGGGGGACAGGCCCTTTCGAGTCTTTAGAGGGCCTGTCCCCATGCATTCCCTTCCCTGCATAGGAGATCAACGTGGAAAAACTGGTTACCCGGTACGTGTGGGAATGGCCGGTGAGGATCACCCACTGGGTGAATGCCCTCTCCATCCTGGTCCTTTCCCTGACCGGTCTCTACATCGGCTGGGGAAAGACCCTCGCCCTTGCCCCCTCCCAGTATGTGATGGGGTGGGCGCGTTTCATCCACTTCGTGGTAGGCTACGCCTTCGCCGTCAGCGTCCTCTCCCGCATCTACTGGGCCTTTGCGGGAAACGAGCACGCAAGCTGGCGGGCCTTCGTCCCCTACCTGTTCACGGAGGGGCGGCGGAACATGAAGGACACCTTCCTCTTCTACACCTTCTTCCGGCGCACGGCGCCCCACGTGACCGGGCACAACGCCATGGCCGGGAGCGTCTACCTGTTCATCTTCCTCCTGTTTCTCCTGATGATCGCCACCGGCTGTGCCCTCTATTCGGAGCACGCACCCGGCTCGCTCCTGAACCGGACCTTCGGCATCCTGTTCTCCCTCGCCTCCAATCAGACCCTCCGCCTGGTCCATCACGGCGGCATGTGGCTCATCATCTGCTTCGTCATCAATCATGTCTACAGTTCCTGGCTGATGGACGTGAAGGAAAAGAACGGCGTCATTTCCAGCATCTTCGGCGGGTACAAGTCCGTTCCCGAGGAGGAGCCCTGAACACCCTGGTATTGGGCATAGGAAATCTGATCATGTGCGACGACGGGGTCGGGGTGCGGGTGGTGCAGCGGCTCGCGGCCGAGTACTCCTTTCCCCCGGAAGTGGAGCTTATGGACGGCGGCACCCTGGGCCTCGACCTCCTCCCCCTCCTGGAGGGGCTGAAGCGACTCCTGATCGTGGATGCCATGGAAACCGGCGGGCCTCCGGGGACGATCGCCCGCCTTACCGGCGGCCAGATCCCCCGCGCCTTCGAAACGCGGCTTTCCGCCCATCAGATGGGCCTCAAGGACCTGCTGGCGGTCTCCTGCCTGCTGGGAAATCAGCTGCCGGAGATGGTGCTGCTGGGTGTCCAGCCGGAATGCATGGAGCTGGGCATGGAGCTGTCGCCGCCGGTTGCGGCCGCGCCGGATACCCTGGTGGGAATGGTGCTCCGGGAGCTGGAAGGGTGGGGGGTTGCCGTGACTTCCGTTGCAAGGGTACAGGCATGAAAGATACGCGCATCATAACCCAGGATTTTCTGGATACGGTTTCCGGCGAGGCGAAACGTGCGCCGCGTCTCCGCAGGAACTTCAACTGCCACGCAGGGGACGAGGCGCCGTGCCACCGGCTTCTGAACGCCATGGAACCGGATTCCTATATCCCACCCCACCGGCACCTGGCCCAGGAAAAGGACGAGACCATGATCGTGCTCCGGGGAAGGCTGGGCGTGGTTTTCTTCGACGATGGGGGAGACATCCGGGAGACGGCGCTGCTGACGCCGGGAGGGGGGGCCGTGGGCGTGAACATTCCCCATGGCGTTTTTCATACCGTCGTATGCCTGGAGAGCGGCACCGTCTTCTTTGAATCCAAGGCGGGACCCTACCGGCCGTTGACCGCCCAGGAAAGGGCGCCGTGGGCGCCGCTGGAGGGGGACGAGGAGAGGGACCGCTATATGGCCGGCCTGCGCCGGATCTGGGAGACGGAGTGCCGCCCGTGCCGGACCGGGGACTGAGCCTTGTGACCACCGGGACGATGCCGGCCGCATCCCCTCCTTTTACCGCGCCGCGCCGTCTTTCTGGCTCTTCGCCACCAGGAAGTAGACGACACCGAGGATAAGGAGGGTGCCCGCCAGGAATGTCTGGGTCGCCAGGTCGTCATGGCGCAGGGTGGAGATGAGAACCTCCCGTATCAGGGCGACGATGATCACTCCGATGAACATGAGAATATTGAACTTTCCCCCCTTGAGGTTCTTGATTTCATTTCCCATCAGCTCGATCATCATCCACAGGATGAGAAGGGTGCCGAGGGCGCTCAGGACCCCCTTTTCTATATTTCCCTGGAAGATGTGGACCAGGTCCCAGGCGAACTGGGCAACCACCGAGATGGATACCCCGGCAAGGGCCAGCACCAGGATCAGGTTCAGACCGTAGGTGAAGCGCTCCGTGGCCCGGATCAGCTTGGATTCCAGGCGGTGGGACACGAACTCCTTTTTCAGTTCCTCTTCCAGGTAGGACGCGCTCATCACGTCCAGGTTGGCGTCCAGTATCTTTTCCGTTGCGTCGGTCAGCCTGCGGCGCATCTCCCGATCCGCGTAGGTTTCACGGATCAGGTTCACCAGTGCCTGGCGGACGAAGTTCATGGCGCAGTTGACGAAGTGGGCGTTCAGTCCGGTGCGTACGTGGGCCGTGCCGATCTTTTCCAGCTTCCTCAGGTAGTGATTGTCGTACCTGCCGGAAAACAGGTCCGTCAGCCATGCCTGCTGGGAGGTCTTGAGCCGCTGCAGGACCGTGTCGTCCTGGAGGAAGGCGGCGGTCTCGGGAATGCCGAGGAGGTAGTCGTACAGGTCGTCGGTGATTTTTCCCTTGTGCGCCTCGGCCAGGGGAAGGAGAGATGCGAGCAGGCCGGCGTCTTCATCGGTGAACAGGTAGTGCCGTTTCAGTTCGTCGATCGTGACCATGGAAGCCTCCTCCGGAGAAAGTCGGCGACAGTATACGGACAAACCCCTCGGTTTGCAATTCCTCCTCGCGGTGTGGTACAAAAGTAGTCACACTAGGAGGCGCCATGGAACGAGTAACCCTAGACGGCATTTCCCTTACCCTTGCCCACCCGGCCGACCTGCCGCTGAAGTGGATCGGCCAGGAGGAGATCCTGCGCCAGCTCCTGGCCGCCTGGATGGTCATCGACGACCGGGACATCCCCTTCAACCCTCGGCTCATCGGCAAGCCGGGGGTGGGAAAGACGACGCTGGCCTATGCGGCGGCGCGGACCCTGGGGCGGAAGGTCTACCTGTTCCAGGCCACCATGGACACCCGGCCCGAGGACCTGATCGTCACCCCGGTCATCGGCCCGGACAACCGCATCCAGTACGCCGCTTCCTCTCTGGTGACGGCCATGATCACCGGGGGCGTGCTGATCCTGGACGAGGGGAACCGGATGAGCGAGAAGGCGTGGGCTTCCCTGGCGCCGCTCCTGGACGACCGCCGTTACGTGGAGTCCATCATCACCGGCCTCACCATCCCTGCCCACCGGGATTTCCGCATCGTGGTCACCATGAACGAGGACGCCTCCACCTTCGAGGTGCCCGAGTACATCCACTCCCGGCTCCAGCCCCAGATCTACATCGACTTTCCCGAAGCGGACGAGGAACTCCTGATCCTGAAGGAGAACCTTCCCTTCGCCGACGACGCCATCCTCCGCTATGTTGTGAACTTCCTGCAGCGCGCCCATGCGGCGGACGAACTCTACTCGGTGCGGGACGGCGTCAACATCGCCCGCTATGCCCTGAAGATGATGAAGTCGGGGGGGGGCGGGAAGGAGGAGCTCCTTTCCCTGGCGGTGGAACGCATACTGGGGGAAGAGGCGCTCCATTACCTGGACCGACAGGCTGAAGACTGAAGACGGAAGGCTGAAGGTAACCGATGGACGTTCCGGCGCAAATCCCCACTCTCCCCCCGCTTCTCGCTTTCCTGCGCGACATGGAGATCCTGCCGGGGTTGAAGGGGGGGGATGGACCCGCGGGAGAGGAGACGCGGCGGGTTCCCGTTTCGCTGGCCGGGAGTCTGATGAGGGCGCGGACCGCCGGATTTACACCGGTGACGAATATGCCGCCGACGAATTCGAGATGCTGACCCTGTCCCTGTACCAGAAACTGAAC
>JAAZOO010000049.1 GCA_012797715.1 Geobacteraceae bacterium
CCGGAACCAGTGTCTCAGGGATTCTGGGAGCACTGATGACCTTGGCTTTGGCGGCCGTCATCGGCCTTGTTCTGAGAAAAAGGGCTCTGCAGTCCTGATGGCCCTTCAGGCAGTGGTGGAGATTCGGACACCATCAAGCAGGGGGAGGGTGAGGATTCCTCTCCCCTTTTTGTGAGCGGAACATGGCAAACATAGACGGGGCGTTTCTTGATTTCAAGGTGCTGGACCGGCTTTCCTTCGGGGACACCGCTCTCCATCGGCTCGACCCGCGGGCAAAGGTGCTGGTAACGATCCTTTTTATCATCTCGGTCGTCTCGTTCGGCAAATACGACCTGTCCGCCCTGTTCCCCTGTTTCATCTTCCCGGCGGTCATGATCTCCCTGGGGAACCTTCCGTTCGGCTTTATCGCGAAAAAAGTCCTTCTCCTTACCCCGTTCGTGCTGCTTGTTGGCATCTTCAACCCCCTTTTCGACCGGGAAGTGCTCGTCCGGCTGGGGCCGGTGGGGATCAGCGGCGGCTGGATATCCTGTGCTTCCATTGTCGTCCGCACCATGCTGACCCTTGGCGCGGCCCTGATCCTGGTGGGGGTTACCGGCTTTCCGGCCATCTGCGGAGCCTTGGAGAGAATGGGTATGCCCAGGGTCCTCGCCGTGCAGTTTCTCTTCCTCTATCGCTATATCTTCGTGCTGACCGAGGAAGGCGCTCGGACATCGAGGGCGCGGGAACTTCGCGCCTTCGGCAAGAAGGGCTTGGGCATGCAAACGTTCGGTTCCCTGGCGGGTCATCTTCTGCTGCGGACATGGCAACGGGCGGAGCGCATCCATATGGCGATGCTGGCGCGGGGGTTCGTCGGTGAATTCCCTACGAGAGCGGAATTCCGCTTCGGCGGCAGGGAGTACCTCTTCCTTTTCGGTTGGGCGGCAACATTCATGGCTCTACGGTTCTGGAATCTTTCGGAAATCATCGGTTCGGCGCTGACGGGGATCTTGCCATGAGTCATCACATCATCGAAGTAAAAGGTCTGAAGCACACCTATCCCGACGGCACGAACGCGTTGCGCGACATCTCCTTCCGGATCACCCACGGTGAATCAGTGGGGATCATCGGCGCCAACGGAGCGGGCAAGTCGACCCTCCTCCTGCATCTGAACGGCTATCTGGCACCGACTTCCGGGGAAATCCGCATCGGCGATTTTCCCCTGACCAAGTCGACGCTGGCGGAAATCCGGCGGACGGTGGGCATGGTTTTTCAGGAACCGGACGACCAGCTCTTCATGCCGACGGTCTTTGACGACGTGGCCTTCGGTCCCCTCAACCTGGGACTGCCGGGCGACGAAGTGGAGCGAAGGGTGCGGGAGGCGTTGGAACAGGTGGGCGCCGCTCATCTGGTGAACAAGCCCCCCTACCACCTCTCGGGAGGCGAGAAGAAACGGGTGGCAATCGCCACGGTCCTTTCCATGTCGCCCGCTATTCTCGTCATGGACGAGCCGACCAGCGGCCTCGACCCGTTTGCCCGGCGGCGGCTCATGGCACTGCTCAGGGATTTCCACCACACGAAAATCTTCACCAGCCACGACCTGGACATGGTTATGGATCTCTGCGAGCGGACCATTGTGCTTCACGAGGGGAAAGTGCGGGCGGATGGCCCGACCAGGGAGATATTCCGGAATGGGGACCTTCTTGGTGAATGCCGGCTGGAAATGCCTCTTTCAATGCAGGGGTGCCCCATATGCGGACGGCAAACGGCCCGGTGCTCATGCTGATGTGCCGGTGTTCTCCGGCTATGGTGTTCCGAAATTGTTCAGAAAAGGAGGGTATATGAGGATGTTTTTCCGTGCGTATCTGTCGCATCGAAACGTCAAGCCGCAAACAAAAGTGGGGATGCCCCTTGCTCGGGTGCTTCTGCATATCCTGGTTTTCCTGGTTGCCTTGTTGGGGCGTGACGTCGCTTTTGCCGGGGAGGCCGGCCAGGGCATTGCTGCAAAGGCGGCCTCGGTTGATTCCGCGTGCGGAGACGTGGCGGAACTTGGGAAAAAGTACGCTGCGCCGAGAAAACTTCCTGATCCGGCTGCTGCCGAGGGGAAACCCTGTACCCGTCAAGAGCTCTCCGAATGCCTCTGCTCCGTGATTGAGAAGATGATGGAAAAGTGTGAAAAGGAAGGCCCGGATGCGGTCCCCAGAGAGGATAGGGACAAGGTCGCCGGACTCCATGAGACATTGAAGGATCATCTGGTGCGGATGGAATCGTACCGGAACCGTCGGTAAGCC
>JAAZOO010000050.1 GCA_012797715.1 Geobacteraceae bacterium
TGCGGGCCTTCAACATTCCGGTGCTGGAGATGGAGGGGTTCGAGGCGGACGACATCATCGGCGCCATGGCCCGCCGCTGCGAGGAAGACGGCATGCAGGTGGTGGTGGTGACCGGCGACAAAGACCTGATGCAGATCGTCACCCCGTCGGTCACCCTGCTGGACACCATGAAGGACAAGGTCTCAGGACCTGCCGAGGTGGAGGAGCGCTTCGGCGTGGAGCCGGAACGGGTGGTGGACGTCCTGGGCCTGGCGGGCGATACCTCGGACAACATCCCCGGGGTGCCCGGGATCGGGGAGAAGACCGCCATCAAGCTGATCCGGGAATTCGGCACCATGGACGCCCTCCTGGAGAGGGCCGGAGAAGTAAAGGGGAAGACCGGCGAGCGGCTGAAAGAGTTCGCCGACCAGGCCCGCCTGTCCCGCAGACTCGCCACCATCGACCGCGACACACCCGTTGAATATCGATACGAAGACCTGGCCCTGACCCCGCCCGACACCAGGCGGCTGGCGGATCTGTTCCGGGAATACGGCTTCACCACCCTGATGAAGGAGTTGACCAGCGAGGCTAGCCTCACCACCGAGAACTACCGGACCGTGTTGACCGAGGCGGAATTCGCCCGGCTGCTCGATGATTTGCGGGCCGCCCCGGCCTTTGCCGTCGACCTGGAGACCACCAGCCTCAATCCGCTGGAGGCGGAGATCGTGGGGCTCTCCTTCTCTTTCCGGGAGCACGAGGCGTACTACGTTCCCGTAGGCCACCGCTATGAGGGGGCGCCGGTCCAGCTTCCTCGGGAGGAGGTCCTCCAGGCGCTGGCCCCGCTGCTCACCGACCCGGAACGCCCCAAGATCGGCCAGAACCTCAAGTACGACTACCAGGTCCTGCGGCGGCACGGCATCGAGATGCAGGGGATGTGGTGCGACACCATGGTCGCCTCCTATCTCCTCAACCCGGTCCGCTCCAGCCATGGCCTCGATTCATTGTCGGTGGAGTTCCTGGATCACAAGATGATCTCCTACGAGGAGGTGGCGGGCAAGGGGAAGGAGCAGGTCTGCTTCTCCCGGGTGCCGGTGGAGCGGGCCGCCGTCTACTCCTGCGAGGACGCCGACGCCACCTTCCTGCTCCACGGCCTGTTTCTCCCCCGCCTGGCCGATGGGGGGATGGAGCGGCTGTTCCATGACGTGGAGATGCCCCTGGTGAAGATCCTGGCGGAGATGGAGCTGGAAGGGGTGCGGATCGACCTGGGGCTGCTGCGGGAGCTGTCGGACGGCTTTGCCGGCCAGCTCGGCACGCTGGAGCAGGATATCTTCGCCATGGCCGGATGCCCGTTCAACATCAATTCGCCCAAGCAGCTGGGAGAGGTCCTGTTCGAGCGCCTCGGGCTCCCCACCGGCAGGAAGACCAAGACCGGCTGGTCCACCGACATGGACGTCCTGGACAGGCTGGCCCAGGACCATGAAATCGCCGCGCTGATCCTCCAGTACCGAAGCATCTCCAAACTGAAGTCCACCTACACCGACGCCCTTCCCAAACTGGTCCATCCGGCCACCGGCAGGGTCCACACCTCCTACAACCAGGCGGTCACCAATACCGGGAGGCTTTCGTCCTCGGAGCCGAACCTGCAGAACATCCCCATCCGCACCGAGGAGGGGAGAAAGATCCGCCGGGCGTTCACCGCCCCGGAGGGGTCGCTGCTCCTCTCCGCCGACTACTCCCAGATCGAGCTCAGGGTGCTGGCCCACCTCTCGGAAGACCGGGTCTTCTGCGACGCCTTCGAAAAGGACGAGGACATCCACACCCGCACCGCCGCCGAGGTGTTCGACATCATGCCCGGACTGGTGACCCCGGAGATGCGGCGCCAGGCCAAGACCATCAATTTCGGCGTCATCTACGGCCAGGGGGCCTTCAGCCTGGCCCGTCAGCTGGGGGTGGCCACCAAGACCGCCAAGGAGTTCATCGACAGCTATTTCGCCCGTCACAGCGGGGCTCGTGAGTTCCTGGACCGGTGCATCGCCGATGCCGAGCGGGACGGCTGCGTCACCACCCTCCTCGGCAGGCGGCTGCCGATCCCCGACATCAGGAGCTCCAACGGCAACGTCAAGGCATTCGGCCAGCGGAACGCGATTAACTACCCGATCCAGGGGTCGGCCGCGGACATCATCAAGATGGCCATGGTCAGGGTCAGCGAGCGGATGAAGAGGGAAGGATTGAAGAGCCGTCTCATCATGCAGGTGCACGACGAGCTGGTGTTCGAGGTGCCGGAGGATGAGAGGCTCGCCATGGAAGCGCTGGTGAGCCGTGAGATGGAGCACGCGGTGCATCTCCGCGTGCCGCTGAAGGTGGACGTGAACTTCGGCAGGAACTGGAGTGAGGCCCACTGATCAAGACAGGGGAGCTGTGCGCTCAAAAGGAAAGGGAACCGGATGTACCGATTCCCTTTTCTTTCAGCCTCTCCACTCTGCCGTGGGTTGAGGGCCTCACAGCGAGTTCCTCAATAGTTGGGCCCCTTTGTACCGCTTCAGGCAAACCCGCGCATTGGGGCAGCACACCACGGTCTGAAAGAAACCCTTTTCACGAATATTCCGCTTGGGCTTTTTAACCTCACGGGCATGGCAGAGAGAACTACGGAAAAAGAGTACCCCAGAGTACGAAAAAAAGCAAGGAGCTTATTGCCTCCCGCCCCCAGTGAACCCTCCTATGCAAGAAACTCCAACAACCTCCCGACATCCTGCATCAGCCTTTCGAAGCCTGCCGGCGTTAGCGACTGCGGACCGTCGGAGAGCGCCTTCTCCGGATCAGGATGGACCTCCACCATGACCCCGTCGGCGCCCGCGACGAGTGAGGCCTTTACCATGGGGGCGACAAGGCTTCTCCTTCCGGTGGCGTGGGAAGGATCGACAACGATGGGAAGGTGGGACACCTCCTTGATCAGGGGGACAACCGCCAGATCAAGGGTGTTGCGCGTTGCCGTTTCGAAGGTACGGATTCCCCGCTCGCACAGGATGACCGATGAATTCCCCTCGGCGAGGATGTATTCGGCGGCCGCGAGAAATTCCTCGATGGTGGCGCTCATCCCCCTTTTCAGGAGGACCGGTTTCCGGATCTTTCCCAGTTCGCGCAACAGTTCGAAATTCTGCATGTTCCGGGCCCCAACCTGAAGCAGATGCGCACACTCCGCCACCAGGCCGACGGTTTCGGGACTCATCACCTCGGTAACGAAGGGAAGTCCCGTTTCACGGGAGGCAAGGGCCAGGAGCTTCAGCCCCTCCTCCCGCAATCCCTGGAAGGTGTGGGGGCCGGTCCGGGGCTTGAAGGCCCCGCCACGCAGCATATCGGCCCCTGCGGACTTCACGGCTCGGGCAATCTTCACTATCTGATCTTCACTTTCCACCGCGCACGGACCGGCCATGACAACCGGCCGTCTTCCCGTCCCAATCTCCAGGCCCGCAACCTTCACAATGGTATTTTTCGGGTGGAAGTCCCGGGACACGAGCTTGTAGGGTTTCGAGACATGGATCACCTCCTGTACCCCCGGAAGATCCCGGACAGTGGCGTCATCAACATACCCCTTATTGCCGAGAACCCCGATGGCGGTCCGCTCGCTCCCCGGGATGGGCGCGGCCGAGAACCCCATCCGCTCAACGGCCTTTATTACCGCCTCGATCTGCCTCTTTCCAGCGTTGTGATGCATGACGATGAGCACGAGAGCCTCCAGTGAAGAGAAGTAAGTCGCTGCCGGCAGGTCAGTACTTTCCGTTTATGTTTTTGCAATGCCCGAAAAGTTCCCTCCCCCCTGGCGGGGGGTGTCAGGGTGGAGGGGAAGTTGCCATGGGCACCGCTTCGATTCGACTTCACCCACCCCCCGACACCCTCCCGTCAAGGGAGGGGAAGCGATGAGTCAAGATTATTGCCGGATATTGCTGCCGTCAGGTGAAAAAAGTATCACGAATCGCGGGTTGGTGGTAGTATTGTTTTCCGTCTTGCTTATCAAAGGGAGGCACTATGCGACTGAAGGATGAACAGATTGACCGCCTGGCGGGCAAGGTCCTGGCCGACCTGACCGAATCCGGGCTCATGGTCCTGAAGGCCGACCGATCGAAGATCGCCGCCTGTATCACGGCCGTCATCAAGGCCGACCTGAAGGCCGAGGATGACCTGGAGCGGGACGCCGAGGAACTGCTGGAGAAGACTCTCCGGGCCGCCGGCGGTTCAGCCGGCGACATCGACCGCCACAAGATGCTGAAGATGATCAAGACCAAGCTGGCCAAAGAGAGGAAGATGGTCCTCTGACCCTTGTACCTCACCCGCCGGCCCACCAGGAGCATGTCATGCAATTTTCAGAAGACCGCATATCCCATATCGCCCACAGAATTCTGGACAAACTGTGGGGGGACGACCTGGCCGACTTCCCCGACGAGGCCAGGGCGTTGAACGCCATCAAGGACTCCCTCACCGACTATTTCTCCGTTGCCGACGAGATAGACGCCATTGTCAGGAAAAAGCTTTCTTCCTACTCACAGGCCAAGGTGCCGGGGAGCAGGGAGTGGGAGGTTTTGTACCGGAAATTCTACCGGGAGGAAGCGGAAAAGAAAAATTGGTGAACTTTTCAAAATAAGGACTTGATTTTTCCCTGAGCCCTGTTTATATTTTACCCCGTGATTAGCACTCAGACGTTTTGAGTGCTAATATTTTTCCAAAACATTTCCCATATCCAAGCAAGAAAGGAGAATGAAGGTATGAATCTGAGACCCCTGCAGGACCGCATCATCGTGAAAAGGCTTGAAGAGGAAAACAAGACCTCCGGCGGGATCTATATCCCCGATACCGCCAAGGAAAAACCCCAGAAGGGTGAAATCATCGCCGTGGGCAAAGGCAAGGTCACCGAAGACGGAAAGATTCTCCCCATCGATGTCAAGGTGGGCGACAAGGTTCTCTTCGGAAAATACGCAGGCACCGAAATCAAGATCGAAGGCGTTGACTACCTCATCATGCGTGAAGACGACATTCTCGGCGTAATCGAATAACGGATACCTAACCGATTTTTCAGACAACCGACCATCTATCTCCAAGGAGGATACAGAAATTATGGCAGCAAAGACCATCAAGTTTGACCAGGACGGAAGGAATTCCATCCTGAAAGGCGTGAACACTCTTTCGGACGCGGTAAAAGTAACCCTCGGGCCCAAAGGCCGCAACGTCGTGATTGAGAAGTCCTTCGGCTCCCCCGTCATCACCAAGGACGGCGTGACCGTTGCCAAGGAAGTGGAACTGGAAGACAAGTTCGAGAACATGGGCGCCCAGCTGGTAAAAGAGGTCGCCTCCAAGACCTCCGACGTGGCCGGCGACGGCACCACCACCGCAACCGTGCTTGCCCAGGCCATCTTCAGCCAGGGCGCCAAGCTGGTGGCCGCGGGCAACAACCCCATGGACATCAAGCGGGGCATCGACCAGGCCGTCGAGACTGTCGTGGCCGAGCTGAAGAAAATCTCCAAACCCATCAAGGACCACAAGGAAATCGCCCAGGTCGGCACCATCTCCGCCAACAACGACAAGACCATCGGCGATATCATCGCCCAGGCCATGGAGAAGGTGGGCAAGGAAGGGGTCATCACCGTGGAGGAAGCCAAGTCCATGGAAACCACCCTGGAAACCGTGGAAGGGATGCAGTTCGACCGCGGCTACCTCTCCCCCTACTTCGTCACCGATCCCGAGCGCATGGTCTGCGAGCTCGACGAGCCGCTGATCCTCATCAACGAGAAGAAAGTCTCGGCCATGAAGGATCTGCTGCCCATCCTCGAGCAGGTCGCCAAGATGTCCCGTCCGCTTTTGATCGTGGCCGAAGACATCGAGGGCGAGGCCCTGGCCACGCTCGTCGTCAACAAGCTGCGAGGCACCCTGCAGGTTTGCGCCGTCAAGGCCCCGGGCTTCGGCGACCGCCGCAAGGTCATGCTGGAAGACATCGCCGTCCTGACCGGCGGCCAGTCCGTGTCCGAAGACCTGGGCATCAAGCTCGAGAACATCACCCTGGTCGATCTCGGCAAGGCCAAGCGCGTCATCGTCGACAAGGAGAACACCACCATCGTCGACGGCGCCGGCGACGCCGAGAAGATCAAGGCCCGGGTCAAGCAGATCCGCGCCCAGATCGACGAGACCACTTCCAGCTACGACAAGGAAAAGCTCCAGGAGCGCCTGGCCAAGATCGTCGGCGGCGTCGCCGTCATCAATGTCGGCGCGGCCACCGAGACCGAGATGAAGGAGAAGAAGGCCCGCGTCGAAGACGCCCTCAACGCCACCCGCGCGGCCGTCGAGGAAGGCATCGTTCCCGGCGGCGGCGTCGCCCTCGTGCGCTGCGTGAAGAGCCTGCCCAGCATCAAGGCCGTGGACGACGACGAACAGGCCGGCATCGAGATCGTGCGCCGCGCCATCGAAGAGCCGCTGCGCCAGATCTCCGGCAACGCCGGCTTCGAAGGCTCCATCGTCGTGGCCAAGGTGCGCGACGGCAAAGACGGCTTCGGCTTCAACGCCTCCACCGGCGACTACGAGGACCTGATCAAGGCCGGCGTCATCGACCCGAAAAAGGTCACGCGCATCGCCCTGCAGAACTCCTCCTCCGTGGCCGGCCTGCTCCTGACCACCGAGGCGGCCATCGCCGAAAAGCCCGAGCCGAAAAAGGACATGCCCCCGATGCCCGGCGGCGGCATGGGCGGCATGGGCGGCATGTACTAGGCCGCACCGCTTCCTGCGAAAGTTACCGCAA
>JAAZOO010000002.1 GCA_012797715.1 Geobacteraceae bacterium
ATGTGAACCTTCGGCCGTTTCTCAGGACAACCTGACGATGCCGCCAACCAGACGAGTACCGGAAGCAGGTACTCTCCCACGATGACAAGCACGGAGGTGACCACCAGAGCCGATCTCCAGCCAAAGGCAACGAGCAGGACATTCCCTACCCGGAACAGCACGTGTCCCGCCGCCAGTATCGCCGCGCCGGCAGCTATCCATACCAGTTTCCGTCGGGCCTCCAGTTTCTGTTCCGCCAGCAGCAGCGCGGCAAGCAGAACGACGTTGAATGTCTGGAAGTAGACCGCATGCCGATACTCCATGACAAGACTGTATCCCTCCCAGGAAAAAAGTCCCTGTACCAGCCGGTCCAGCATCCTGACGTAGTGGGTGTTCGCCACGAGCCACACCGGAAAGAGCAGGCTCGCCAGAACCGCGGAGCGCAGGAGGAATCCCTCCCCACTCTCGGGGGAGCACGATACCCATCGGAGCCAGACCTTTGCCAGACCCATAACCAGTAGCAGCATCGCCACCTGGCCCAGGTATACGTGAAAGGCTTCGAAGAACCGGGGATACGCGGCGCCGACCACCGCCACCACGGCGATGCGCACCAGATTGGCAGCGGTGAGGACGGCGCCCCCTGCCAGAAGACCTGCAAGGCGTTTCCGCCACGGCGCTGGCCATGCCAAGACAAATGCCGCGAAAACGGCCACAGGGTAGAGGGCCGTACATTCAGTGATAATCCGCACACGGAACCCGTTCAGGGTGATCATGTCGCCGGCGGCCGCGGCCTGCATACCGAATAGTCCGATGCACCAGCCGGAAAGAGCCGCCGTTACCCTCGTGAGCGGAACGAACGAAGATTCGGGGAGCAGGAACAGCATCAGGAACAAGGCACCTGATATGACGGAAAAGCGGAGGATGGGATGTGGGAAAGAAGTACGCGCCATGGCTGTCCTGTGCTCCACTGAAGAGAGGGCCGCGCTCACGCGACTCCGCTACCGGCTCAATCAGGGTAGCCGCCCATATCGACAGCTCTGTTACAACCGCTCGACATTTTGTCAAGACGGACTGTTTGCTGTGGGCGAGCCATCAAGAGTGGACCGGGCACCCATTTCCTCATCCCTCGCTGGAAGCACCCAAATCTCCCGCCGTTTTCATCTTTTAAGCCCATTGTAACCTCCCCGCAAATCCCCCGGTGTACTGTGGAGGCGCTTGACAACGGTCCTCGACCCACTGGAAGTGAGGCGCTACATGACTCGACACGCCGTTTTGCCCCGAACCGCCCCCACCTCCCTGCTGATGCTGCTCGTGGCGGCGTCCGGCCTGGGGCTGTCCGTGGCATCCACCATGCACCTGTGCAGCGACGCCTGCTCGGAGACGGCGCAGTACACCCTGTTCGGCCTGGATTTCGGGCTGTTCGGCATCCTCTTTTTCCTGGCCCTGGCCGCCGTCGTCCTGCTCCGCCGCCGCATTCCCGCAATCGACGTGCTCTGCCCGCTGATGCTGCTGGGCTCGGCCGGCGCGGAGGCCCACTTCATCTGGATCCAGAAGTACGTCATCGGCGCCTGGTGTCCGCTCTGCCTGGCCATCGCCGGCACGGTGTTCACGGGCGTAATCCTTGTCGTCATCGAACAGATTCGGGCCCCGCAGCCCCCGGGAGGAACCATGAAAAACCTGCTGCTTCGCATCACCCTGTTTCTCGCCGTCTTCGCCCTCGGTCTCGGCGTGTCCGTCGCCGGCGTCTCCAGCGAAAACCCTTCCGGCGCCATCGACCCCTATCTGGGGAAATCGGGCAGTCCTGTCACCGTCTACTTCATCAGCGACTGGTTCTGCCCCGGCTGCCGCAAAGCGGAGCCGGCCATCGAGCGCATCTATGGGGATGTCGCCCGCAAAGCGAGAGTCGCCTTCATCGACTACCCCATTCACCCGGAAACGAACAACTTCACCCCATACAACCTGCAGTTTTTGACCCACGAAAAGGGAAAATACCTGAAGCTGCGCCGCGCCCTGGCGGATCTATCCCTGAAAACCCCGACCCCCAGCCGGGAAGACGTGCAGGCGGCCATTGCCCCTCTCGGCGTGACGCTCCGTCAGATCAACTACGCGGACGTGAGCTACGGCATGCAGTTCAACCTGACCGTCTACCGGGGGTTCGGGGTGAAATCGACCCCCTCCGTGGTGGTCCATAACGTGAAGACAAAGAAGACCAGAATACTGGAAGGCTCGGGGAATATCACCCGGGACAGCGTCAGGAAGGCCCTCGCCGAAGTCGGGGGCTAGGTCCGCCTGACAGTTCCCTGCCGTTTTTTCCGCCTCTTTACCCCCTTTTCAAGCGCCTGTAACGTAACCGAAAGATGCCGGCTGCATGATGACTCCGTTGACGACACCTATTTCTGTCAAGGGGGGAAAGAAGCATGAAACGTTTGAAAATGGTGCGGTTGCTGCTGGCCGGGTGCGCCACGATGGTCGCCCTCGCCGGGTGCGGCTCCGACACGGACAGCGGCGGTTCATCCAGCACGCCGGTTCCCGTGTCCGGCTCCTGGGCCGATGTGCGCGTCGCCTCGGGCAACCAGTCGGTTACCCTGAGCTGGGAAGACAAGACGGCAACCAAGGCCGAGACGGCAACCTACAACATCTACTTCTCCACATCGCCCGGAGTAACGAAGACGAAGAGCGGCGTGACGAAGATCGCGGGCGTTACCAGTCCCTACATCCACACCGGCCTCAGCAACGGTTCGGCGTACTACTACGTCGTGACCAAGGTTAGCAACGGCAGGGAAGGTGCCGAAAGCTACGAGGCGTCGGCCGTGCCCCAGCCCTCCCTCCCCGCCGCACCCACCGCCATC
>JAAZOO010000051.1 GCA_012797715.1 Geobacteraceae bacterium
CCGGGGCTACCACTGCCTGAACGGCCATATCTCCAAGAGTCCCAAGGTTGAGAGCCTCAATACCAACCCGGACGGCAAGATCTACCCGATCCTCACCCACGCGCGCGGGACGGACGTCTACAGCCAGTATGCCCACCTTGCCAAGGAAATACTGGAAGAGTACCGGGGAACGGCCAAGCCGCGTTCCTTCCTTTTTCACCAGTGGCTCCTCTCTGAAGAAGAACGAAAGCGCGAAGCCCTGGAAACGCGCCTGTCGCGGCTGAAAGGCACCTGCGTCCTCTGCGGGGGCCCGGTGTTTCCTGAAGCGGCATCCGGCATTCCCTCGTTTTACTACGAAGCATCGGACGGGGGAGCCTGCGGTTTCCTGGAGGAGCGATGCTGCGAGGATCTGCTCCTGTCATGTCTCTATGCAGTGCGGAGCGACCTGGACGCAAACGATCCTCTTCTCCTCATGTTTCGCGAAGCCGCCCGTGAGTCTGTTTTCGTGTTCCGTCCCTTCATCAACGGGAACGGCCCATGCGTAGAAATTCGCCGTCTCACCAGGGACGGGGCGCAGGTCATGAAGAAGGTGCTTCCGCTGCGGGAATACGACGGGACGGGCGGCACCCGGACAAAAAACACCCTGTACGCATTCCTCTTGGAAAGTCTCGGAGAGCCGCCGGGGGTACTGCGCGACGCATTCCTCCTCATCCACCCCACAAATCCGGGAAAGCCCGAATCTATCCTTGTGGAAGGAAGCTACAAGCGGTTCGTCGCGCTGATGCGCCACATCGGGGAACAGGCGTAGGCACGGCCGTCACCTGACCAGGCGTGAAACAGAGACGAAACGTATTCCCCGGCTCTCCAGAACCGGGAGTTCCTCCTGTAGGGCCCTGATGGTTGCTTGATGGGGGTGGCAGATGCCGATGGCGCTCCCCCTTTTCACTGCCAGCTTCGCAAGGGTTTCCAGTTGCGCCTTGACGGCGCTCACATCCTGGCTGTTATCGAGAAAGGGCGCTGAACGAGCGGCAGCCCGAACCCCAATCTCGCGAGAAACCGCAAGGCCCACCGATTTCGGCGAAGTCATACTGTCCACGAAGAACATGCCGTTCTCCTTGAGGATGCCCAGAACCCGACGCATCCGTTCCCGATCCTCCGTATAGCGCGACCCCATATGGTTGTTGGCGCCCACAGCGTTGGGCACAACATTCAGGTACCCCGCCATCCTTTTTTCTATCTCGCCATCATCGTGGGAAAGGAGAAGACCGTTCGCCTCCAGCCGTCGCCGGGGGTAATCCTGCGGCTCCATGGGAATATGGAGCATTACCTCGTACCCCTTGCGGTTTGCCGTTGCCGCCACCTCCCTGGACTCCCTCAGCCCAGGAATAACAGAGAAAGTGAGGGGCACACCAATCGCCATCAGTTCCTGCACCTCCCTGACGCTTGTCCCCATATCGTCGATGACAATCGCCACCGTTCCTGTTCCGAGAACCTTGGGCACCCGAGCCGGCGGCGTGACAACCGGCGCGGTATACCGCTTGTGCACTGGGGGTAACGGCACGGGAGACAGCGGTTTTTTTTGAGGGGTCGTTTCCCCGGCCTGTCCCGGCCCGACGGGGGGTGCGGGGAATTCCGGCTTCTGGGGAGCCCCCGGCTGCCTCGGTTTCTCTCCCGAAGGCGGCGCCGGTTTCTTCGCGGTTACCTGAGGTCTTTCGGCAGGTTTTTCCGGCACCGAACGTTTCATCCGTTCCAGGAAAAAAAGAACGAGTCCGATGAGAAGAATCGTGATGAGGAGGTAGGCAACGGGCCGCAAGCCGCCCTTTTTCTTTCTGGTGTTTTTCGGGACCCTTTTCTGGTTTTTCACGAGAAGATTGTTCCTTTTGGTGTGTGCGTATGCGCGGGAATCCGGGATGCAGCGCTCCGTTCCTGAAAAGAGCGCCGGACCATAGTAGCACAGGGATATCCGTTAGGAAAGCGGATTGGCTGGAATGCAGCGGCATAAAAAACGCCGCACCGGGAGGGAACCGGTACGGCGGTCATGGGCCCTTATCAGAAACGGAGCATCATGAAATCTGGGAAAACGCCTTGCTTCCGGCCCCGCACACCGCACATTTCTCGGGCGCAGCTTTCTCCACCGTGTGGCCGCAGATGGAGCACACGAAGTAATCGAACGTCTCACCTTCCGCACCGAGATTCTCGAGGGCCTTTTGATAGAGACCCGCATGGACCTTCTCCACCTCGTTGGCATAGCTGAAGGAACGGAGCGCAGCCGCGTCACCCGCTTTCTCCGCCTCTGCTATCATGGCGGGGTACATGCTCTTGAATTCGTGGGTCTCGCCGTCAATTGCCTCCTGGAGGTTTTCCTTCGTGCTCTTGATGCCCCCCATGACCTTCAGGTGGGCATGGGCATGGACCGTCTCAGCTGCGGCGGCTGCGCGAAACAGCTTCGCCGCCTGGGTAAATCCCTCACTGTCGGCCTGCTTGGCGAAGGCGAGATACTTCCGGTTCGCTTGGGACTCGCCGGCGAAAGCTTCCTGAAGATTTTCCATTGTTTTTGTTGTCTGAGCCATGTTTTCTTCCTCCTTTGATTGTGATTTCAAGGCCTTTTACAGCCTTGTGAGATCCCGGTGCTGTTCGTCATGGGGATTAATATGGATCATGACGTCACCCACATTGGGATACTTTCTGAAGATTCCTTTCTTTACGGTGGTGGAAATATCATGGGATCTCTTGACGGTCATCTCCGGATCCATGTCAAGCTTCAGATCCACAATCACGTACTGTCCTGACCGGCGCGCCCTGATATCATGCACGTGCTCGACGCCTCTCACACTTTCCGCAACTGCCCGGATACCCGAAATCAACTCCTCCGGCGGCCGGCCATCCATCAGATCGTGGGCCGCGCCTCGAAAGGTCAGGTATCCGATTCGGAAGATAAAGAGCGATGTCAGGCCGGCGGCAAGGGGATCCAGAATCCCGATGCCGAAATACGCTCCGGAAACCCCGACAAGAGTGGCTACGGAGGTAAGGGCGTCCTTGCGGTGGTCTGCGGCTACGGCAAGAATCGCCGGGCTCTCCAGCCTCGACCCTGCCCGGATTGAAAAGCGGTAGAGATATTCCTTTATCCCGATGGTAACCGCCGCAGCCGCCACGGCCACCAGCTCCGGCCTGGGGTAGACGCCTTTCGATACGGTGGCAACAGCCCGCACCAGGATCAGGCCGCCCGTACCAAAGATTATCAGGGCCACCACGACAGCGGCGATACTTTCAGCCCTGCCGTGCCCGTAAGGATGCGTTCCATCGAGTGGTTGGCGGCCTATGCGAAGAGCTATCATGGTAAACAGGAGCGCCATGAAGTCGCAGGCGCTCTCCACGCCGTCGGCGAATACGGCCTCCGAACCGCCAACGTGGCCGCAGATAAGCTTCATTGCCATGAGAAGCGTGTTGAGCCAGAAACCAATTCGTATGACCTTTTCTGCGCCGGCAAACCTGTCTGCTCGCACCACGCGTTCCTCCGGAAGGGGATCAGGAGTAAGGTACAGTCTACCAGGAAACCGGAACTCCGCCCGCATCCCGATCCTCCATGCTACGAGAAATTTCCCCCATACACCGATGTTTCCGAATTCCTGGCGTCTTTCAACCGGAGACGAACGGACTTTCTGCCGTTCCAGACGTTCACCTCAAGGGAAAATACAACATCCAGATACTCTCCGTCAGGAATTCTTCCTGCCAGGGAAAAACCCATGGCATCAAGGCACATTCCTCCCACTGCAAGGCGCAGGCGAAGGTGACGGTCTTTCAGTACGCTCCTTTCCACTACCTTGGCGCACCGCAAAAGGAACACCGGCCTGGGATTTCCGCTGCCGAATGGCTCCAGCAAGGCAACCTGTTCCGCCATGGCAAGGGAAATGTCGTCGGACGTAAGCTCCGCATCGATCCGTATCTCGGGGAGAAGGTCCTCCTCCGAGAGAAGACCTGCGGCAACATCATCGAACCTCCGGGTGAACTCCTCCAGAGTATCCTGGTCTATCGTCAAGCCGGCCGCGTACTTATGGCCTCCGAAGCGGATCAGGTGTTCTGAACAGGCACGCAGGGCGTCGTGCAGGTGGAAACCGGGGATGCTTCGTCCGGAACCCTTGCCGTTCCCGTCCTGGAGAGCTATCAGGATCGTCGGCCGGTGGAAGAGTTCGACAATACGGGATGCGACAATCCCGATAACGCCGGAATGCCATGATTCCGATGCCAGCACAATACTTCTCCTGCCGCGGAGATTCGAACCGGATGCCACCATTTGCAAGGCATCGTTCAGGATTTCCTGCTCCAGGGCCTGACGTTCCTCGTTGCCGGCGTTCAGGTACTCTGCCAGCGCGTCAGCCCGCTCGCGGTCATCGGTGAGCAGGAGTTCTACGGCAACGGATGCGTCATCGAGCCGCCCTGCCGCATTCAGGCGCGGCGCAAGGCGGAATCCGACCGCAACACTGTCAACACAGTCTGCAATCCCCGCAACCTTTTTCAAGGCCTGAATCCCGATCCGGGAGGCTGATGAAAGCCGGGTGAGACCGAATGAGACGAATATGCGGTTTTCATCAACCAGGGGAACAATATCCGCTATGGTTCCCAATGCCACAAGGTCCAGGTAGTCGCGTAGATCCGGCTCCCGACGCCCCGAGAAGAACTCGCAGTCACGGAGTCTGCCGCGCAGTGCGGCAACAAGATAAAAGGCAACACCCACCCCTGCCAGGGAGGTGCAGGGAAACAGGCAGTCCGCGCGCATGGGATTGACGACGGCGCATGCGGACGGCACTCCTTCCGAGGGCGTATGGTGATCCGTGATTATCAGATCGATTCCAAGGTCGCGACAGAGGTCGGCCTCCGCAAAGGCCGTGATCCCGCAGTCAGCAGTAACGATAAGTCGGGCGCCCTTTCCCGCCGCAGTCAACACTCCGTTTCTGCTCAGGCCGTACCCCTCTTCCAGGCGCTTGGGTACATGGTAGAAGCAATCCGCTCCAACCTCGCGCAGAAAACCCATTACTAGGGCAATGGACGTAACGCCGTCTGCATCATAGTCACCGTACACGCAGATTCTTTCTTGATTCAGCACAGCGTCACGGAGGCGGTCCGCCGCCCTTCCCATGTCTTTCATTAGAAAGGGATCGTGAAGGTTGCCCAGTGCCGGGGACAGAAAGCGCCTGGCGTGCTCGGCCGTTTCGATTCCCCGGTTCACCAGCAGCACGGCAATGAGGGGGGGTACGGAACACTCCCTCGCCAGTTCCGCAATCCGCTCCTCGGTATGAGGTGTAATGGTCCAGCGACGTTCCCGAACCGGTTCCATACAAGCCCCTTCTTTCCGGGTACGGTAGGCGGGGTCTTCACGAGAGGACGACCCCGACTGCCGTTTTTGTTGAAAGTTTCAGCCGTAAAAAAAAGCCCCCATCACGTGGGGGCTGCTCTCAGTATGCGGTTCCCTATCATGCGGTACGGCGTTTTGTCCGGTTTTCCCAGACAAGAACCAGGGGGCTGGCCACGAACACGGAGGAATAGGTGCCCACCAGGATACCCACCACCAGGGCAAAGGCGAAGTCGTGGATTACTTCCCCTCCGAACAGAAACAGCGAAAGGGCGGCAAGCAATGTTGTAAGGGCGGTAATGATCGTTCGAGAAAGAACCTCGTTGATGCTTACATTGAAGATGGTGGGGAGGGAGTCCTTCATGTTCTTGCGAAGGTTCTCCCGGATACGGTCGAATACCACCACCGTGTCCGTCAGCGAATAGCCGGCAATGGTAAGCACCGCCGTGATGAGAAGAAGGTTGACCTCCTTGTTCAGCACGAAAAATACGGCAAAGATGGCAAGTACATCATGGAATGTCGCAATGGCCGCGGCCACGCCGAACTTGAAATCGAAACGCCAGGCAATGTACAGGATGATGCCTATCATGGAGATGAGGACGGCTATCAGCGTGTCCTTGCGGAGCTTGTCGCCGATGGAGGGCCCTATCTCGGAGGAACTCTCCACGGTAAAGGAGTTGGAAGGGAACTCTTTGCGGAATATCTCCTCCACCGTGCTTGCCACCTTGCCGAGTGCCAGGCTGGTTTTTCCAATTTTTACAAGGAGTTGATTGCTCCCGCTTATCTGTTGGAGGTCCGCGGTTATGCCGTTCCTAGACAGTGCCTGTCTCGCAGCCTGCATGTCCATCTGCTTGACGAACAGGAGCTGCAGAACGGTACCGCCGGTAAAATCCGTTCCCAGATTGGCCGTTCCCAAAACAATCTGGGCAATGGCCAGGAGCCCGACAACGGCTATGACCGACGACACAAGAAAGGATATCTTTCTTTTTCCAATAAAATCGATTTTTGTTTTGCCGATGAA
>JAAZOO010000052.1 GCA_012797715.1 Geobacteraceae bacterium
TCGCCTTTTCCCCTTGCGGCACTATCCCATGGAAACCTGTCGCCGTCGGAGCCGCCCCTGCCTTTACCATCAGCTTGGCCAATGCTCGGCGCCCTGTCACGGCATGATTTCCCGGGACGACTACGCGACGCTCGCGGAGGGGGCTGCCCTGTTCCTGGAAGGGAAAAACAGGGAACTGCTCTCGATCCTGAAAAAAAGAATGGCTGTCGCCTCCGCCGCAGAAAGATACGAGGAAGCCGCCCGCTTTCGGGATCTGATACGCTCCATCGAGATAACCGTCGAAAAACAGAAAATGGTTACGGAAAACGGTGATGTTGATGTCATCGGCTACGCCCGGAGGGAAGACCGCCTGGAGATTGCGCTCCTCTTCATCCGAGGCGGCAGCCTCATGGGAGGACGAAACTACACATTCTCCTGGGGATTGGAAGACGCGGAAGGCATTTCCTCGTTTCTCAACGAATATTATAACCGGGATGTTTTCATTCCCTCCCAGGTACTGGTGCCGGTCCGTCTCCCAGAATCGGCGGCCATGGAGGAGTTGCTTTCGGAAAAAAGGGGAAAGCGGGTCGAAATCCACCTGCCCCGCCGGGGTACAAAGGCGGAACTGGTGAGATTGGCGGCCAGAAACGCGGAGACAGCCGCTGATGAGGCACTGCGCTCGCGGCAGGGGGTTGAACAGACCCTTGTGGAATTGCAGCAGCATCTCCATCTTCTGAATCTCCCCCGTCACATAGAATGCTACGATATCTCCACCATCCAGGGGAGACATGCGGTGGGGAGCAGGGTTGTTTTCAGGGATGGACGGGCGGAAAAGAAATCCTACCGACGCTATCGCATTAAGGACGTATCGGGATGCAACGATTACGGCATGATGTACGAAGTGCTCTCCCGCCGCTGCGCTGACAGTGAAAAAGACCCTCTTCCCGATCTGATTCTTGTGGACGGAGGCGCTGGGCAGCTGAATGTGGTGAGTCGAGTGCTGGAGGACCTCGCCGTTAGCGGATCGGATATAGCCGCCCTTGCCAAAAGCAGAGTTGCGAGCGGGGCCCAAGGGGAGGAAATCGTCCGAAGCGATGAAAGGATATTTCTTCCGGGGAGAAAGAATCCCGTGGTGCTGCGCAAGGACTCCGCGCCCCTTCTCCTCCTCGCCCGAATCCGCGATGAGGCCCATCGTTTCGCTGTTTCCTACCACACGAAACTGCGGACGAAAGAAACCCTTGCTCCCGCGGCGGGAAAGATTCCAGGAATTGGTGAAAAGCGATGGAAGGGACTGGTACGTCATTTCGGCAGCCTGAAAAAGGTTCGCGAAGCAACGACTGAGGAATTGATGAAGCTGCCCGGCATCAGCCGGAAAATTGCCGAGGCCGTTCGGGAGCATTTTAACCGGAAACCGCAATGAAAAACGGCGGCGCTTTCGGACGCCGCCGTGCTCTCACAAGGTTTCCGTGTATCGGCTACTGGGAAAGGAGGTTTTTTACCGTTGCTTCCATCTTTTCCACAATCTGGGGGTTGAATCCCACGAACTTCTGAACCAGATTTCCCTTCTTGTCAATGACGAAAAAGGCGGGAATAGGCTGAACTCCATAATCAAGAAGCAGATCGGTATCGGCCAGTGCAACGGGAAAATTGATCTTTTTCTCCCGGATATACCGCCGGACAACACCCAAGGTATCCCCCCGCACACCAGGGTTGAGGCCGAGTATCTGAAGACCCTGCCTGTTGTAGCGGCTGTTCAGGGAAATCATGTGGGGCAGCGACTCATTGCACCCGTCGCACCACGTGGCGAAAAACTCCAGTACCAGGACATACCCCCGGTAGTTTGCGAGGGTTATGGTTTGCCCCGATGTGGAAACCACCTTGATGGGCGGCGCAGGTTTTCCCGGTTGCGGCACGGCACGGGAAGTGGCCGGAAAGGCGAGTCCTGCAATCAGGACAACTCCTGCAAGAACATTCTTCATTCTCGACAAAATCAACCATCCTTTTCCAGCGGCTTCCGGCCGGAATTCCCCCCCCTGTGACGGATCGGCGACAGTCGCCCGCAGTGTATCTGTTTCCACCATCATCACCCTTTTCTTTCCGCCGTTCAGAGGGCCTTCTTGAGAAGGGCCTCCAAGTGGGCCTTCGGAACTGCGCCGACCACCTGATCCAGCACCTTGCCGTCCTTGAAGAGGATAAGAGTGGGGATACCCCGGATTCCATATTTTGCAGGCGTGGCGGGATTTTCATCCACATTTACCTTGCCCACCTTCACCTTGCCTTCATACTCCTCGGCAAGAGCATCCACAAGGGGTGCTATCTGCTTGCAGGGAGCGCACCAGGATGCCCAGAAATCCACAAGCACGGGCATTTTCGATTGCAGCACTTCCGTCTCAAAATTTGCGTCGCCGAAGGCGAACACCTTTTCACTGGCCATATCGACTTCTCCTCTCTTTCCGTGAATCCAGAAACGTATTGTACGACTATAAACAACCGAAGGAAAAAATCAAGCCGTATCACCGCACCCGCAACGTTTCCCGGGGCTGAAGGCCGTTCACCCCTTCAGCGGATAGGAAGCCTCTCGACGGTGAATCGCGCCCTGTGGAGCAAGGGTGCTTGAGTAAAGATGGAATTCGGATATCTGGAAGGGAGGAACAGAGAACAATCGATTCTTATCCAGAAATGATGCCACCCCAGAAAACGATGCACCTTTGAGCCGGGCAAGGGTAATGTGGGGAGCGAATTCCCGTTTCTCCGGCTCAAGACCGCACCGCGCAAGGGCCTCCTCGACACGGTGATGGAGGAGCAGCAAGTCACCGCTTCGCTCCACACCAACCCAGAGCACCCGCGGATCTCTTCGCGGAGGAAAGGAGCCGACTCCCCGCAAATATAAGGGGAAGGACGGCCCCGCAACACCAGCCAGTTCCTGCCGGATTCTGCCAAACAAGGAACCATCGGCATCGCCGATAAAGCGGAGGGTCAGGTGCAACTGAGAGCCGTCTACCCATCGCACTCCAACCATTCCCGAACAAATGCGGGATATAGCGTCCCTCGCTTGCTCAGAAACATCAACAGCGACGAAGAGTCGATACATCCGGTCCTCCGAAAACGCACTGCTTTTTCCGCCTCGTTAAGGGACAGGCGGACGCCGATCGCCTGGCTTGATTTTCACTAGGAAGCCGACCCCATCAGCGACACTCTTCCTATTCTCCGAGAGGGAAGTAGCGCCAGCCGTCGCGAAACCGTCCATCCACGGGCGGCCCTCAGAGGTGACGGGCAGCACCGCACACCCTGTTCAGCACGAAAATTAATGTGAAGCAGAGGGGTCGTGCCATGAAAAAGTTTGACTATTCGTCCGCCAGGTGCTACAAACTATAGCTTTCTGTGACTACTTGTAAAGGCCTTTTGCATGCTGGACGTCAAATACATCAGAGAAAATTTAGAAGTTGTAGAGCAGCGCCTCAAGACTCGAGGGGAGTCCGTGGATCTTTCCGGGTTCCGCCTGTGTGATACGAGACGCCGCGAGCTCCTCTTGGAAAGCGAGTCTCTGAAGGCGTTGCGCAACAAGGTCTCGGATGAAATCAGCCGCAGCAAGGACACGTCGCACGCCAAGGAACGGATCGCCGAAATGCGCGACGTTTCAAGGAAAATCAAGGCTCTTGACGAGGATCTGAAGGCACTAGAGGAAGAACTCCAGGGGTACCTGCTCACCATCCCCAATATCCCCCATGCGACAACCCCTGTCGGCGCTTCAGAAGCCGACAACGTGGAAATCAGGAAATGGGGCACGATTCGTGAACTTTCCTTCGTGCCAAAACCCCATTGGGAGATCGGGGAATGCCTGGGTATCCTTGACTTTGAAAGAGGCGCGCGGCTGACCGGCGCACGTTTTACCCTCTACAGGGGAGCGGGTGCGCGTCTGGAAAGAGCGCTGATAAACTTCATGCTCGACCTCCATACGGAACGGCACAATTATGTTGAAATGCTTCCTCCCTTTATGGTAAACAGGGAAAGCATGACCGGCACCGGTCAATTGCCGAAATTCGAAGAAGATCTGTTCCGGCTGGACGGAGTTGATTATTACCTCATTCCAACCGCGGAAGTTCCGGTAACGAATATCCATCGCGGTGAAATTCTCAAGGCATCGGACCTTCCGATCCGCTACACGGCCTACACTCCGTGCTTTCGAAAGGAAGCCGGCTCATACGGAAAGGACACCCGTGGCCTCATACGACAACACCAGTTCAACAAGGTTGAGCTGGTGAAGTTCACCAGGCCCGACCAGTCATACAAGGAACTGGAACTATTGCTGGCAGACGCGGAAAACGTGTTGCAGCTCCTTGAAATCCCGTATCGGGTAGTTGAGCTCTGTACGGGAGATATCGGCTTCTCAGCGGCGAAAACCTACGATATTGAAGTCTGGCTTCCCGGACAAGGCACCTACCGGGAAATACCATCCTGCAGCAACTTCGAAGATTTCCAGGCACGCAGGGCGTCCATACGGTTCCGCGAGACGGAAAAGGCCAAACCCGAGTTCGTTCATACTCTGAACGGCTCCGGCCTTGCGGTCGGCAGAACAGTTGTTGCGATCCTGGAAAACTACCAACAGGCAGACGGAACGGTTATCATCCCCGAAGCACTCCGGCCCTATATGGGAGGAATGGAAAAGATAGTTTAGTATTTTCGGAGGGATGGCCGAGTGGCTTAAGGCGGCGGTCTTGAAAACCGTTGAACGAAAGTTCCGTGGGTTCAAATCCTACTCCCTCCGCCATCAAAAACAGGTTTTACGTTTCAGGTTTTCAAGTCACTCGAGCACGTACTACGTGAAGCCTAAAACCTTAGTCTTTTCCGGAGAGATGGCCGAGTAGGTCGAAGGCGCTCGCCTGCTAAGCGAGTATACTGGGAAACCGGTATCGAGGGTTCGAATCCCTCTCTCTCCGCCAGATCACTGACAGTTGATTCTCACCTCGCAGATCCTCTGCAAGGTCGAGAGACCACAATGTGCGCTCGTAGCTCAGCTGGATAGAGCAACGGACTACGAATCCGTAGGTCGGGAGTTCGAATCTCTCCGAGCGCGCCAATCAAAGAAAGGGGTTACGGTTTTTGCCGTAGCCCCTTTCTTTTGCTGGGTAACATATGGGTAGCACTCTGGGGAAGAGCTGTTATGGTGTGTAACTTTGCACTTGGTTTGACAGTAATTTGCATTTGGTTTGAAAGCGAGATATCATGGATATGAATTTAATTTTCAATAACTGAGTTAATAGCTCATATAAAATATGCTGGGCCTGCTGCAACATCCCGTGTCAGGCCCGCGGTTGTGTTTCAGCATCTCATCAGCTGCAGGCCAGGGCCGCGGCGGCTTGACTTGTTTCCTGAATGGTTCCTCCAGCGGTTTTGACGGCAATACTGCCCGGTATCCGTCAAGGGACTCCCGCACCCATCCCATTTTCCCCTCGTGCCGGTAGTATCGCTCCATCTCTTGTTTCGTGAGCATAGTGATTGCGGAGCGTCTCTCCCACAGGTGTTCCGAGAATCCCAGGAACCCGATTCTGTATAGGACTGAGTCCTGAGAGCCGCGCATGGCTGCACACCGATCCATGTATGCGGACAGAATCGGACTCCCCGCCTCTGCGCCAAATCCGTCACCGCTGTTGATGCGAAGCTCGTGTCCGGCAAAAAGCTGTGCCCAGCCGTCCCATCGGCACAGGAACGTGTGGCATCGCAGCGGCTCCATGCAGGCAATGGGCTCGGTGTCGCAATCGAGGTAAAATCCGCCGTGGCGCGCCACCACCATCACCCGGAATATGTCCGACGCGATGGATGGGTGGTACCCGCGCAGATCGTGATAGTCCATCACGGAATCGTAGTCCGGCAGGGTCTCCCGGGTCCAGAGCCGCACATCCCACCCGGGGTGGAGCTCCATGAGCCGCTTGCGCCACGTAACGTACTGTCCCGGTAGCGGCCCCCCCAGCCATATCTGGTGTATAGTTCGCGGAATCAATAGTAACCTCCGCCCGTGAAGGTTATCGTGACAGGACCGTATTCAGCCCCATCGACCGCCGCCCATATGCGCAATATGCCCGGTTGCCGCGAGAGCACCCAGCTCCCCCAGTCCAGAGTCGTACGATAGCCGACAACTCCAACCTGTCCCATGCCGAAAAATACCGGAGGCGATCCGGATAAATCCAGCGGAGTCCACTCGGTGCGCCAGGCCACCTCAGCGCCGCAGGTTTCCCCGACGAGCCTGACAGGGATGAATGAGTAACTGGATTGTGCCCCGGTCCCCATTAGATGCTCACCGTGATCCCCGTGGCGGACCACTCCAGGTTCTCATCCTGGAGGTATAGTCCGTAAATTTTCGGCGTGCATCCCTTGACTTCCAGGGGTTTCTTGCCTCCCAAGGGCTCCTTGACCATCCGTATCCCAAACGCTGAATCCTCCCCGCGAACAACTGTTCTTTTGACTTTCATACCGTTACCTCCAATTCCTGCGTCACGAATCCGGCAGCCTCTATTTTCAGGTGATGGGAGCCGCGGGAGGTCTGGAACGATACCCGTCCGAAGGAGTCCGTCACCAGGGTCAGACCGCCGTCGAGAGTCGCTTTCGCTCCCGGAAGAGGCGTATCGTCATCGTCGCGGATGGAGAACGTGGCGAAACCCGCCACATAGGTGACGCTGATACCGGCCGGGAGTTGCGGCGCGTAGGCCTCGGAGAGTTTCGCAGGCGCAATATGAGGCACATCCCCTGCTATCCCGTCCACGGTCAGGCGCACGGATGCGGATGCCGGGTCCAGCTCGCTGTCCAGCACCAGCATCCGCCCCGACACAGGGACGTGGGGGTGCTGGACCGTCACCCATGTCCCCGGAGGGATCGACGCATATTCCGGGCCTGCCGTAAAGGACACCCGCCAGCGGGGACGGGACAGGTAGCGGAGCAGCCGTTCCCCCGCCAGGTATGCCTGGCGGGGGGAGCTGAGCCATTTCAATTCCAGGGTCTTGCTGATCCTGCCGTAGCGCCTGATCTGATCGGGAGCTTCCAGGAGGAGGGCCTTCCTGCATTCGCCGCCGGCCCAGTCGTAGGCGTAGCGGATGCTAAGGACAGTACAGATATCCCCGCATGCGGCGGAGACATTCAGGTCGTGCATATTCCGAAGGGTGAACGAGCCATAGGCAGGCTCTGATGGGGGCTCCTCGCCCAGTACGGCTCCGGCCGCCGCCACGCAAACAGACCCGCAAACCATGGCTGCGGTCCCGGATTCCGTGAGCCCCGGTGCGATCGCGCCCCGGTCGGCGCGGACTGGCAGAAACGACCGGACCGTTCCCGAGCGCCGGGAGGCAATCGTGGCCAATCCGGACACCGCAGCTCCAGCCGCCGTGCCGGGCGCGCCGGCTACTGCCCCGCCCCGGACGGATGATCCGCCGCACCGGACCAGAGCCTGGCGCTCAGTCGCCACGGATTGCACTCCGGCTCCCGTAACCAGCCCCCACCTGGAGGTTGACGCCACGGTGGAGCCGCCTGCCGGGCCGAACAGTATCAGCATATATTAGCCCCTGAGCATGTACGGAGTAATGCTCCCGCCGCCGGCGATCCCGGTGACGTGCACGGCTATGGCCTCCGCCCCCTGCGCCTCCCACCACTGCACCGGCAGCATCAGGTTATTGTATTCATTCGTGATGTCTACCCCGCCGCGGATGAACTGTTTCGTCTCCAGCCGGGCCAGCAAATCTCCGGCCGATGTCAGCACCAACGGCGTGATATGCGCAGATTCGAAGGTGGAAAAACCGTTCACCACCAGTGAAATGCCGAATCTCCCTCCGGAGTCGCCCAGGAGCACCCTCCACATATGCCATTCAGGGAAGGTCAGAGTATTTTCTTCCCCGTTTTCTGTCACCACATTCGATGCAATGGTTACTCCCCCAGAGACTTTCCAATCATTGATCGGGGACAAATATATGGTTCCGCCCCTGCCGGACCGAGAGCCTGACGCCACAGGCGTCACCCCCTGTTCCTCCGCGTACACCGTAAAGGTCGTCGTCGCCCCGTCATACACTACAGACCACCAACAGCGGCAATCGCCGAAATTGTCCGCGACGACATCATCCCCGCGTATCCAGACAGATGTCACATACCCCCCGGGGTCACCGGCGACAGCCGGATATATCCCGCTCACCTTCTGCGGCGGGTCAGCGGCGGTCAGGCTGCTCCTGCACTCCACCAGATCCCCGGCAGGCCGCGCCACCGGAGACACCAGCTGTATCACCCGGTCCCGTCCCGTCTCCATGTCCCTCTCGCGCGCGTCACGCACGGATACCGGCCTGCCGCCGGTCTGGTCTGCGATAAGAATCGATCGTTCCATATCACCTCCTCTATACGGGGTATACCCTCGCGATGCCCGGCATGCCGCCGCTCCAGACGCCGCCGCAGCTGGCCATAATCTCGTCAATCTGCGCGCGGATGGTGACGGTATCGCTCGCCACCACCCCGCTCAGCTCAATACCGATGGACCGGCATCGGGAGCGGAACGCATCCAGATCGCCATATCCCACGGGCAGGCCGCACAGGTTCGCCAGCAGGTCCCACAGGATGTCGGCGGGGTTCGTGAGCAGTTCTCCGGTGTCCGGGTGCATTTTCCCCCGGAGTGACACGGCCAGCGTCTCGTTCGCCGCGGCGGGCCGCGCCAGCCGCAGCAGTGACACGGCGTGCCCTTCGCCATCCGAGGTGTTCTCCAGGGTGTACTGGGTGTCGGCCACATCGTCCCTGGTCACGCCTTCCACCGCCTGAACGGCATGGTCGAGAAGGAAGA
>JAAZOO010000053.1 GCA_012797715.1 Geobacteraceae bacterium
GGCAATGCTCCCGTTTTCCACATAGAAGCCGGAAGCTCCCACGGAGAAATCTCCCGAAATGGGATTGGCGGTGTGCATCCCCATAACGTCGGTAATGAATACGCCCTTATCAATCCCCTGTACCAGTTCAGCGGCCGTCTTCGAGCCGTTTTCTATGTAAAAATTGGAAATCCCGAGATGCGGTGGGCTCTTCACGCCGCCCCGGGTGGAGTTTCCCGTTGATACGGCCCCGTCCCTGCGCGCCCAGTATCCGTCATAGAGGAAATTTTCCACACATCCCCCATCCACCAGGAGGGTATCCTGCTGCGGGGCCCCTTCCGCATCGAACGGCGCCGTTGCCATCCCTCCGGGAAGAAGTCCGTTATCACGAATGCAGAGGCACGGTGAAAAAACCTTTTCTCCCCTGCGGCCGGCGATCATGGATTTCCCCTTCAGGACATTCTCGGCAAGAAACGAAGGGGCGAGGACCTCCAGGATGTCCGACGCCACATGGTTGTCCAAGACCACGGGGCAGCGCAGGGTTGCAATCTTTCTCGCGCCGAGAAGGGACAATGCCCGAGAAGCCGCTGTTGCGGCAATCTTGTCCACATGGATATCGGAAAAGTGGGTGCCGAACCCGAAATCCCATCCCATCTGGGAGTCGTCACCCTCCTCGGCGACAACCGATACGCTTGCCGAAACCGACGTCCCCCGAAAACCGGCATCCACCCCCTCGGAGCTCCTGAGATAGACCTCGTATTCCGACTCTCCGTAAGAGGCCTTGCGAACACGCTTCACGCGTGCATCAGCAGCCAGGGCCAGCCGCTCCAGTTCCACGGCCTGCCTGACCTTTTGCCCGTCATCAATTGCGGCAAGCCCCTCGTCCAAAAGCCCCCCGATACGGGGAATGGGTGCCGGAGCGGAAAAACCGTGCCAGGGGTCCGTTGTCTGATTCTCGGCAGCAACGAGGGCCGCGTCGATCATTCGTTCCAGATCCGCATCGTACATGCTTGTGGAATAGGAGAAACCCATTCCCTGGGATTTCAGTATCCGAATGCTGACACCCACCGGGGACGAGCATTTAAAGGAATCGACGTTCCCTTCTTTCACTTCAAGGGAAAGGTTCCGGGAAGCTCCCGCCGAGATCTCGTATCCGTTCACGGACCTCCCGGAAAGCATTTTTTCTATTCTTCCAGCAAGTTCTCTCAGATTCATGCGCAATTCCTGCCCTTTCACGCAGCTCAAGCCGCCGGGGATTCCATCTTCAGCACCATGGCGATTTCATCGCAGTCCGGAAACTTCACGCAGTTAATGCAATCCTTCCAGACCTTTTGGGGAAGCTCGGATTTGTCGACGATGGAAAAACCGAAGCGGCTGAAAAAATTGGGTTTGTATGTAAGACAGAACACCTTTTTCAGCCCCAGAGCCCGGGCCTCGTCAAGGCATGCCTGCACCAGACGCGTTCCGATGCCCTGCCGCCCCGCTTCCTCCACAACGGCCACGGATCGTATCTCCGCAAGGTCCTCCCACATGATGTGCAGAGCGCAGGTTCCCAGTATCCTCCCCCCCTCTTCGAGGACATAGAAATCCCGTACGGCCTCGTAGAGGTCGGACAGGGAGCGGGACAGCATCACGCCCTGGTTTGCGTAATGGGACAACAGCCTCTGTATTTCCCGTACATCCTTTATCTGTGCTTTTCGCAGCATGTGTCGTTTCCTTTCCCCGAGTTCGTCGTTGCCGCCGGAACAATCGTTTTCCGGTACGTTTTCACCGCGCGGCCCGGCATGCGTCTTCCAACATCTCCCGGGCATGTTCGATGGCCTTTTCCGACATCTTCGCGCCACCCAGCATCCTGGCAAGCTCGTGTACCCTCGTGCCGCCGAAAAGGGTCTCAATGGACGTTCTCGTCCGGCCGGCTTCCGTTCGCTTTTCCACCTTGTAGTGGTGGTCGGCGCAGGCCGCGACCTGGGGAAGGTGGGTAATGCAAAGCACCTGCTGCCTCCCCGCCACCCGCTTGAGCTTCCTTCCCACGGTGGCGGAGACCTCCCCCCCGATTCCGGCGTCCACCTCATCGAAAATGAGGGTGGGAACGTCGCTTTCCGGAAGAATCTGTTTCAGCGCCAGCATGAGCCGTGACAGTTCACCGCCGGAAGCGATCTTTGCGAGGGGTTTGGGAGCCTCGCCCGGGTTAGGCGCAAAGAGAAACTCGACTCTCTCCAATCCCGCTGCCTTTGGTTCCCCATGGGGGTAAAAGCCCACCTGGAAACGGGCATTTTTCATGGCGAGCTCCGAGAGTTCCCGTTCCATGTCCTGCGCCAGCGAAAGGGCTGCCTCCGCGCGCATCCGGGACAACTCCCCGCCCGTCTCTCGCAGTGACTGTTCCAGTTCATCCCGCTTGGTCCGCAATTCCCCGAGCGTCTCGTCCCGGCGCGTCAGCTTCCGCATCTCCACCTCAACCCCATCCCGGAAGGAGAGGATAGCCTCGATTGTCGGGGCATACTTCCTCTCGAGACGGCGAATCAGGTCGATACGGTCCTCCACCTCCCGCAGCCGGTCCGGATCGCTTTCCAGGCGCATACCGTAGTCACGGAGGGAAAGGGCGGCGTCTTCCAACTGCAGGTATGCCTCCTGAATGCGGGCCGCGTACGGCAAAATCTCCGCGTCGATTTTGCCGGTCTCTTCCAGGTCCGCCATGACGCGGCGAAGGCTTCCGAGGAGGGAGCCTTCGCCGCCGTACAAAACATCATACGCGCCGCGGCTGGCGCGAATCAGCCTCTCGGCGTTGATCAGCCGCTTCCTTTCTTCCCCAAGAGCCTGGTCTTCACCGGGACACAACGCGGCCTCGTCTATCTCGCGCGCCTGGAAGGAAAGGAGATCAATGCGCCGGAACATATCCCGTTCATCCCTCTCCAGGGACAGAATTTCCTCACACGTCGCAGCGTATTCCCCATGGAGGGAACGATACCTCTCCCGAAGCGGTTCGAGACGTCCGTAGCCGTCCAGCAGGAACAGGTGGTTTTCCGGTCGCAGGAGAGTCTGTGATTCATGCTGCCCGTAGATGTTCACCAGCAGCGAGGATATCTCGGACAGGAAGGAAAGGGTCGACGGCCCGCCGTTCATATACACCCGGTTCCTTCCAGAACGGGAAACGGTTCTTTTCACGTGGAGCTCGGTCCCCGCCTCAATGCCGGCTGCGCCGAGACGCTCGGCAACCCGTTCCGCCCCGGACAGGTCGAACAGACATTCCACGCATGCGTCCTCCTCTCCGGTGCGTATCATGTCGGCGGAAGCCCTTCCGCCCAGAATCAGGTTCACGGCATCGATGATAATGGATTTTCCTGCCCCGGTCTCTCCGGAAAGCACGTTCAGACCTGGCTGAAACGAGACGTGAAGGGAATCAATGA
>JAAZOO010000054.1 GCA_012797715.1 Geobacteraceae bacterium
CATGTCATTTTGAAGGGCCAGCTCAAAGACCTCATCAAGAAGTTCCCTCCTGCTCTTCATCATCGTTCCCCATCCTCCTTGTGCTGTCGTTCAGTTCCTGGTGCTGTGACCTTTTTCTGTATTCGGCGCTTTGCCTCCAGCCAAACCTCTGCATACTTCAAAACGTTGTCACGTTTTGCATGATCGGTCAACATTGCAGTTCATTTACGGAACTGCCCTGCCCGTTAACGAACGCCGTGCAGGATGAATGCTTGATACCGCGCACATCCCGATCGATTCTCCGCACTAGGCGATACGTTGTATTGACATCTCATTCTTCAGCGTTTCGCGGTTGAACTGCGGCGTGAAACGGCTGTAGGGGCTGGAGCGGACGTCGCACAGGGCAGTGATGACGTGCCTCTTGCGCAGTTCCACAAAATATTCGGATGGGTGGACCGAATGGCCAATGGTAAAAAGTTCAGGCAGCCCCTCCTTACGAAGCGGGAGATTTTCCATCGATACCGGAATAGGTGGTCGATAACTGTATTTTGCTGAATGTTGAATTCCTTTGCCAGATCTCGATGGTGCAGCCCTGATTGAAACGCTCGCCGATGACGAGGCAGCGGTGCTTGCCGCTTGCTTCATGAGGATCGGGATCGATGGGGGGGTGCCATTGCTACCGGGATCGGGTTCCCGCGTTCAGAGATTGGGTGGGTTTGCCGATGCACTTGGATAATTTCCAAAAAGGCGTCGGCGTATTTCTCCATTTTTCTCTGGCCGACTCCGTGGATTGCCAGAAGCTCCTCCCTGCTGTGGGGCCGAACGCAGGCCATCTCCCGCAGGGTCCGATCGTGGAAGATGGCATAAGGCGGCAGGTTTGCCTCATTGGCGAGCGCCTTACGTTTTTTCCGAAGCGCCTCGAACAACTCTGAGTCAAAGGCTGCCATTTCGTCCGTCTGCGCCCCTTGAGCAGTGCTCTGTTCCTTTCGGGGCTCATCTAGCCTGCCGAGAAAAGGTTCCTTCCCTCGCAGGATATCCCAGGCCTTTGGGGTCAGTTTGAGCGATCCATGTTCATACCGATAAAGCAATAGGCCCTTCTGAATCAACTGCCGTGAGAGGTGGCGCCACTGATTTGTAGTGTAATCTTTGCCAATGCCGTAGGTGGAGAGCACCTCGTGACCGAATTTGAGAACCTTCTGAGCTGCTGAACCCCGCAGGACATCGATAATATGGGCTGCACCGAACATCTCGCCCGTACGTTTAACGCAGGAAAGAAACATCTGGGCTGGGATGGTCAGATCGACAAGGGATTTTCCTTCGTTCCCATCGCGGCAGTTGTCGCACATGCCGCACCGCTCAGCTACTTCTGTCTCACCGAAATAGTGTAACAGAGGGACGCGGCGGCAGAGGTCCGTCTCGGCAAATCCCAGAAGCTGGCTCAGGAGGATGTTGGCTACCCGCTGCTCCTCTTCTGTCTTTTGTGCGATGAAGTACCGGATCTTATGCAAATCCCCGTAACTGAAAAGCAGCAGACAGTGGGATTTAAGCCCGTCCCGACCCGCGCGGCCGATCTCTTGGTAGTAGTTCTCGATGCTTCCAGGTAAGTCGTAATGGATAACGAAGCGGACATTGGGCTTGTTTATGCCCATCCCGAAAGCGATGGTTGCCACGATGATCCGAACATCATCGCGCCGGAAGAGCTCCTGGTTTTCTGTACGTTCCTCTTCCGTTAGTCCTGCATGGTATGGACGGACGGCATAACCACGCTGGTCGAGTGCAACGTGGATCTCTTCGGTCTGTCGCCGTGTGGCACAGTAGATGATTCCCGATTCGTTGGAATACCATTCCAGAATGTCCAGAATCCGATCGAGGGGTTTCTCCTTCGGCACCACCTCCAGAAATAGGTTCGGCCGGTTGAAAGAGCCGACAAATACACTTTGGTTGTCGATCTTCAGGCATTGGCAAATGTCTTCACGAACGCGCGGTGTCGCCGTTGCCGTCAGTGCCACGCAGCAAGCGTCGGGGAAGGCAGCGCGAACCTCCGCTAGTTGACGGTACTCGGGTCGAAAATCGTGCCCCCACTGGGAGATGCAGTGCGCCTCATCGACGGCAAGGCAATCCACCTTAAGATCTTTCAAGAGGGCCAGGGTACGTGGTGCCAGTAGGGCCTCCGGTGCCAGGTAGAGGAGCTTGATCTGACCCCCCCGGAGCTTCGCCACGTTTTCGCGGTACTCTGCCGCACTCAATGTACTGTTCAGAAAAAGGGCAGGGACGCCGTACTCTTTGAGCTGGTCTACCTGATCCTTCATCAGGGAGATGAGCGGGGACACAACGATCGTAAGTCCATCAAAGAGCATTCCTGGAATCTGATAACAGAGAGACTTCCCCCCTCCAGTGGGCATCACGACCAAGGCGTCCTTTTTCTGTAGAAGGTGGACGATTATCTTTTCCTGAAGGGGCCAAAACTTTTCAAAACCAAAAACGTCTTTGAGTATGGATTGCGCGCGATTCATGCAATTTATAAAAGTTAAGGACTCGCCCTACAGTTAGGGAGGGAAAAATGGCAGTCAGTCTTCTCTTCGGTTAAGATGTTTTTGCCCAGAAACATTTCACTGAAGGAGAAAAGATATGACTGCTGGGAAGAAGATAGCACAAAAGCGTTTGACATTGCTACAATTGGCTGACCGCATGTCACCGCAGGTCAG
>JAAZOO010000003.1 GCA_012797715.1 Geobacteraceae bacterium
CGAGGTCATTGTCAAGTCGCTTGCGGAGAAGGAACTCACGGAAATCTGCCGTCCCCTGGTCCTGGGGGACCCCCTGGCCATGGAACGGGCGCTTGCCGTCACCGGAGTCAGGCTCCGGCTGGAAGTCCTCCCCGAAGGGCTCCCGCCGGAAAGCGCAGAGGACTGTATCTTCCTCCGCCCCCTCTCCCGCCTGGCCATGACGGACATGGCATACGGAGGGCCGTCGCCGGATGCGGGCGACGCCATGTTCCGCTACATCACCGAGGCCGTACGCCTCTGCCTCGACGGCCAGGCTGCGGCCATGGTCACCGCGCCCATCAGCAAGGAGGCACTCAACCGGGGTGGGCACCGCTATCCCGGCCACACGGAACTGGTTGCGGAGCTGACCGGGTGCACCGACTATGTCATGATGCTGGCAGGCGATCGTCTCCGGGTAACCCTGGTCACCATCCACGAGGCCCTTGCCGACGTGCCGCGGCTCATTACCGTCGATCGGGTGCTGGCAACCATCCGCACCACCCACCGAGGCCTTCACACGTATTTCCGCAAGAAGCCTCGCCTTGCCGTTCTGGCCCTCAACCCCCACTGCGGCGAACACGGGCTCTTCGGCGACGAGGAACGGAGGTTCATCCTTCCGGCGGTGGAGGCGGCACGGGCCGAAGGGATAGACGCCCGGGGACCGCTCTCGGCCGACATGCTTTTCCACTTCGCGGCACGGGGCGATTACGACGGCGTGGTCTGCATGTACCACGACCAAGGGCTGATCCCCCTGAAGCTCCTCCATTTTCACGACGGGGTGAATGTGACCCTAGGGCTCCCCATCATCCGCACATCGGTGGATCACGGTACGGCGTACGATCTGGCAGGGACCGGAACGGCATGCCACCTCAGCATGATGGCATCCATTCGCACCGCAGTGGGAATGGCAAAGAAGGCAAGCGGGAAAAGCCGGACAAACGGCACGCGGCACGCGGCACGCAGGGTGGAGTCCGGGAAGTAAAAAAGAGGTGTATTTTCCAAGATGAACATGAAGAAACTGCTGCTGATGGGCATGGGTATGGCTGCCCTCTACGCCGCATACCTGGGCGTTTCCCTCCTGCTTCTCCCGTCCGTGGATTCCCTCAAGGATCGGAAGATGAACATGACCATCCGGGTCAAGGACTGGAAGGGGAACTTCCATCCGTTCACGGTCGGCCCGAAAAACCGCTACTGGACACCCTTGCCGTCCATCCCGCCGGAGATGAAATGGGCGGTGATCCTTGCGGAGGACGATCGCTTCTACAAGCACGAAGGGGTTGACATCAAGGCCATCAAGTACGCCATCAAGTACGATCTGGAAAAAAAGAGCTTCGCCCGCGGGGCTTCCACCATTACCCAGCAGACCGCGAAAAACCTCTTTCTCTCCCGCGAAAAGAGCATCAACCGCAAGATCAAGGAAGTCATCCTCGCCTACCGCATGGAGGGTGCTCTCACCAAGGGAAGAATCCTCGAGTTGTACCTGAACGTGGTGGAACTGGGTCCCATGGTGTACGGCATCGGCCACGGGGCGCGCTACTACTTCGGCAAACCCGCATCCGCACTCACTCCCCGTGAATGCGCCTTTCTCGCAGCCATGCTCCCCGGACCGCGGGTGGCATACAATCCGTACCTGAACATGGGAAAGGTGGTGCGGCGTTCCGAGATGATCCTGAAACTGCTGCGCCGCAAGGGAATACTCTCTGCCGGAGAGTACCAGGCTGCCCTGGGACAGGCGCCCGACATCTCGGGTCTGCAACGGAAGGTTGACGAAAGCATCAGGAAGGAAGAGGCGTTCAACAACGTGAGCAGCGCCGTTGCCGAGGACCTGCCCGGAAGCGACGGCCCTGAGGACGGACGGCTCCCGGAAGGCGAAGAGAGCCGGACGCCGCCGCCGGAAACGATTCCGGCCGACATCCCCCCGCAGTCTCCTGCGGAAGGGTCCTTGCCGGAGTCAGTGCCGCCGCAAGGGGAGAAGCAGCAGCTCACTCCCCCCAGGTGATGCTGCTGTTCTGAAAATCAATGTGGTAGCGAAGCTCCCGGAGGAAGTTCATTCCCAGCAGGCCGTCCTCCGGCCTGAAATGAAGCCGTGACGCCAGTGCCGGGCTGATAGTGCACGTGGATGCGCCCGTGTCGAGAACGGCGTATCCCTTTGCACCAGTGAGTGTAATAGACTATCGGCCATATTCAACTGCACAAATGGCGGGAAAGGCTTTTCCGGCACTTCAAGCCGAACGTCTCCCCTTCAATCTGAAATCCGTCAATTAATATGTTGACTTGGCGGAAACGCTGTGTTATTTGAGAAAAACCATGAAAAAGCATCACGCGGAAATATTCTCAGCATCAGCACGAGCTATCAGCGCAGCGGCGCGTAACGCCGCACGTGTACCCGCTGCCATGTGAGTTTTCGCGTTTTTTTCTTTGTCAGAGGCCGTGGGTACCCCCCACGGCCTTTTTTTTTCCGGTTATTAACACAGCGCGACCCGTATCGAACCAGATGACGGCCAGTGCGGAATTTTTGGAGGTAGCATGAGAAACGAACTTGTCAATCCGGGTGCGGGAGAATTGACCTACGAAATCCGCAATATCGTCAATGTGGCGGAAAAGCTTCAGAAATTCGGGGTAAAGATCAACTGGGAAAACATCGGGGATCCCATTGCAAAAGGTGAGAAGGTTCCCCCCTGGATGAAGGAGGTGGTTGCGGCGGAGGTGATGAAAGACGAGACCTACGGCTACTGCCATACCCGCGGCGTACTGGAAACACGGGAGTTTCTCTGCGAAAAAACCAACATCCGCGGCGGCGCCCAGATTACGCCGGACGACATCATCTTCTTCAACGGCCTGGGAGACGCCATCGCCAAGGTCTACGGCAACCTCAAGCCGGAAACCCGCATCCTGACCCCCTCCCCCACCTATACCACCCACTCCACGGGAGAAATGGCCCACGCCAACGCCGCCTCGGTCTGCTACCGCCTGCAGCCCGAAAACAACTGGTACCCGGATATCGAGGACATGCGCAACCACGTGAAGTACAACCCGGTCATTGCCGGGATACTGATCATCAACCCGGACAACCCCACCGGCATGGTCTATCCGGAGGAGACTCTGCGGAAGATTGTGGATATCGCCCGGGAATTCGGCCTGTTCATTATTGCCGACGAGGTCTACAACAATATCGTGTACAACGGACAGAAGACCGTTCCCATCTCGGCGGTCATCGGAGACGTTCCCGCACTCGCCATGCGCGGCATCTCCAAGGAGTTCCCGTGGCCCGGCTCCCGCTGCGGATGGATCGAA
>JAAZOO010000055.1 GCA_012797715.1 Geobacteraceae bacterium
ATCCGGCTGGCCGGGCGCTTGGTGAAACCCTTTCCCGCCGCCTTCGGGGCAAAAGTGATACCGCTGCTCGGGTCGTTCATCAGCGGGGTCCGGCTCTCGTCACGACCGGGGAATCTCATGGGCCTTGTTGTCTCATCGGCCGTTACCTGGGCATTGGCGGTCTGGCCCATCGACCTCCTGCTCCGCTCCTTCGGCATCGACCTTCCGGTCACGGCGTCCCTGTTCATCATGGTGCTGCTGGTGGTGGCGGTGATGATACCCGCGTCGCCTGGATATATCGGGACCTATCATTACGCCTGCTACCAGGCCCTGACGGTCTTCGGCATCACCGGCGAGAAGGCCCTCGGCGTGGCTCTCGTCATCCATGCGGTCAATTTCTTCCCCATAACGTTTCTCGGGCTGTACTATCTCGCGCGCAGCAGAATGACGCTCACGGGGCTTTCAAAGAAAGAGGGATAGGGCCTGCGGGGTTTTGGGTGCCCCGCAGGTCTCTTTTTCAGGAACGAATAGAGAGGAACATATCCAGTGCACCGGAAAACACCCTTCGCCTCTGTCGATACCTTCGCGCTCCTCTCCGTGCTCGTGCCGCTCTCTGCCTACCTTCTGACCCTTGCGCCCACGGTCACCTTTTTCGACAGCGGAGAATTCCTGACCGCCGTTTCATCGCTGGGCATCCCCCATTCCCCCGGGTACCCCCTGTTCGTCACCTACGCCAAGCCGTTCACCTGGCTCCCGTTCGGCACTATCGCCTTCCGCGTCAATTTCGCGACAGCAGTGTCGGCTTCCCTTGCCTGCCTCGGCGTCTATCTCCTGACGCTTCGCTTGCTTTCCGGCGACGAGGGGGACCCCGGATGCGCGGTGACGGGGTTCCTCAGGCGCTCGGCCGGGCTGTGCGCCGCCCTCTCCTTTGCCTTTACTCCGCGGCTCTGGCTCCAGTCCAACCACGATAAGCCGTACCCGCTGCTGGCATTCCTTGCCGCGGTGGTTTTCTGGCTCCTCCTGGTCTGGCGCGAGAACTACCTGAAGGGGGAGGAAAGGCCGGGTCTAGTCTACCTGGGTGCCTTCCTGTGCGGTCTTGCGTTCGGCGCCCACCAGATCATCGTCCTCCTGGTGCCCTCCTTCGCCTTCCTGGTGCTGGCCACGGACCGGCGGCTCATCACCCGCGTACGGGAGCAGCTGCTGGCATCGGCCTTCTTTTTCGTCGGGTTTTCCGTGTATCTCCACCTGCCCATCCGGGCCATGGCAAACCCCCTCCTCAACTGGGGGGATCCCAGGACCCTGCCCCGGTTCCTGTGGAGTTTTCTGCGCAAGGGATACCCCCGGGAAACGGTGGAACGGGACCTGCCGCTTCTCCTGAAGCAGCTGGCCGCGTTCAACCTGGCCCATGAATTTTCGTTCGTGGGCCTGTTCCTGATCCTGGTGGGGGCCGTTGCCTTCCGCACGCGCCACCGGGAGTTCATCATCGCCTTCGGCATCGCTGTCGCGGTCTTTCTCGCCTATATCGTGGGCTACCAGAATACCCCGGAAGAAACGATCTTCCTCACCGAGGAGTTCTTTACCCCCCTCTATCTGGTGGCGGCGGTTTTCCTCGGCATGGGCCTGTTCACGGCGGCGGAGACGCTGTCCGGCTATCTCCCAACGGCGTTCAGCCGTGGGGGAGCCGTTGCCCTGTTCCTCCTTATGGCACTTGTCCCCGCACTCCTGTGCAGGGCCAATTTTCACGAAAACGATCAGCGCGAGAATTTCCTTGCCTACGATTACGGGGTCAATACCTTCCGTTCCCTGCCCGAGGGTGCGGCGCTCTTCACCTGGGGCGACAGCGGCGCCTTTCCCCTCTGGTACCTGCAGGGGGTGGAGAGGATGCGGGAGGACCTGGATCTGCTCCATATTCCCCATCTCCAGTTCGGCTGGTACCTGGACTCCTTTCCCCACCTCTTCCAGCGAAGCGCCCTGCGCACCGCGCCGGTGGAAAAAATGGCGGTGCGGGACGTCCTTTTTCTCGCCATGGGGGAACAGATGGCCCGCAGGCCGGTGTTCTGGGATTTCTCCACGCGCTATTCCGTTGATTCCGTTTCGGTGCCCCTTCTCCAGAAGGGGATCGTGTACCGGATTCAGGAGGCAGCAGGTGCGGCAAGGCCACTCCCGGACACGGCCGTATGGAATATCTATTCACTGCGGGGAATCCTGGGACAGAGGCTCTTTTTCCGCGATCTTGATTCGGAGAAAGCGATCCAGATTTACGCGTACAGCCGGCTGGAGGCAGGGCGGACTCTTCTCTCGCTGGGCAGGACGGGGGAAGGGGTCGCGGAACTGGGGATGGCCGGCAGGCTCAGCCCGGCACTGAAGGGCGAGATCCGGCGGGTACTTCTGGAACACGGGGTGAGGTGAAACATGAAGATACGGGGAACAACCAGGGTGCTGGGGATTGTGGGCAGGCCGGTGGCCCACTCCCTGTCACCCGCCATGCAGAACGCTGCGCTGGATGCGCTTGGCCTGGAGTATGTCTATGTGCCGTTTCCTGTTGAACCGGAGTATCTTGGGGCGGCGGTGGAGGGGCTCCGTCGTATCGGGGTATGGGGCTTCAATGTGACCATTCCCCACAAGACGGCTATTATCCCCTTCCTCGACAGGATAACCCGGGAAGCGGAACTGGCAGGCGCGGTGAATACCGTGTACCGGGAGGGCGAGCTCTTTGTCGGTCATAACACGGACGGCATCGGTTTTCTTGCCTCCCTCCGCCACGATCTGAATCGGGAGCCCGCAGGTTCCACGGTGCTGCTTCTGGGGGCGGGCGGCGCGGCCCGCGCCGCTCTGGCGGTCCTGGCCGCTGGGGGTGCGTCCCGCATTATCATCGCCAACAGGACGGTTGAGCGGGGTGAGGCGCTGGCGGACCGTTTCGGCTCTCTCTTCGCTTCCGTGCGTTTCGATGTCTGCTCCCTGGAGGGTGGTGAGGTGTCGGCCGCCCTGCGAAGCGCTGACCTCCTTGTCAACACCACCTCGGTGGGGATGAACGGCACGGAGTTTGCAAATTTACCGCTTTCGGAGATGGGGCCGCACGGAGCGGTGTACGACATGGTCTACGTCCCTGCGGAGACACCCCTCCTTGCCGCGGCCCGGGAGCGGGGCCTTGCCTGCGCCAACGGAACGGGAATGCTGGCGGGGCAGGGGGAAGCGGCCTTCGAGCTCTGGACCGGGCACAGGGCTCCCCGTAACATCATGAAAAGAAAGCTGTTTGAGGAGCTCGGCGGGTCAACAAAATCTTGACATGAGGTTTCTTTCAAAATAGTATTCAACCCTTGAGGCACGTACATGCCCCTGGTACCGAGGTTTTCATGCAGCCGAGCAGACTGGGCGAGCTCCTGGTTCGGAGCAATCTGATTACAAAAGAACAATTGCAGAGGGCCCTGGAAGAGCAGAAAAACTCGGGGGGGCAGCTCAGGCTCGGAACCATTCTCGTAAAGGACGGGTATATCGGAGAGGCCGAACTGACGGCCTTTCTTTCCAAGCAGTACAGCGTTCCTTCCATCAACCTGGCCGAATTCGATATCGATCCCGCGGTCGTCAAGCTGCTCCCCGCGGAGGTGGTTCAGAAATACCAGGCCATCCCGGTCAACCGGGCCGGTTCCACGCTCATCCTCGCCATGAGCGATCCCTCCAACATCTTCGCCATCGACGACATCAAGTTCATGACCGGCTACAATGTGGAGGTCGTCGTCGCCTCCGATTCCGGCATCAAGTCCGCCATCGACAAGTTCTACGACCAGTCGGCGTCCCTGGCCGACATGATGAGCGACCTTGACATGGAGGACCTGGAGGTGGTCGCCGATACCGAGGAGGTGGATGTCACCTCCCTGGAGCGGGCCACGGAGGACGCGCCGGTCGTCAAGCTGGTCAATCTGATCCTCTCGGACGCCATCAAGAGGAAGGCAAGCGACATCCATATCGAGCCCTACGAACGGTCGTTCCGGGTGCGGTACCGCATCGACGGGGTCCTGTACGAAGTGATGAAGCCGCCGCTGAAGCTCAAGAACGCCATCACCTCCCGCGTCAAGATCATGGCCGAGCTGGACATCGCCGAGCGGCGTCTCCCCCAGGACGGGCGCATCAAGATCAAGCTGGGAGGCGGCAAGGACATGGACTTCCGGGTGTCGGTCCTTCCCACCCTTTTCGGCGAGAAGATCGTCATGCGTCTTCTGGACAAATCCAGCCTTCAGCTGGACATGACCAAACTCGGTTACGAGCCCGAGGCCCTGGCGAACTTCAAGGAGGCCATCCACAAGCCGTTCGGCATGGTTCTGGTCACGGGGCCCACGGGAAGCGGCAAAACGGTTTCGCTCTATTCCGCGCTCGCGGAACTGAACAAGACCACGGAGAATATCTCCACCGCGGAAGACCCGGTGGAATTCAATTTCGCCGGCATCAACCAGGTGCAGATGCACGAGGACATCGGCCTCAACTTTGCCGCGGCGCTCCGCGCCTTTCTCCGCCAGGACCCCGACATCATCATGATCGGAGAGATCCGGGACTTCGAGACCGCCGAAATCGGGGTCAAGGCGGCGTTGACCGGACACCTGGTTCTTTCCACTCTTCACACCAATGATGCGCCCTCCACCATCAACCGCCTGCTCAACATGGGAATCGAACCGTTTCTCGTTGCGTCGGCGGTCAATCTGATAACGGCGCAACGCCTTGCCCGGAGGGTCTGCGTCGAGTGCCGCGAGATCGAGCAGGTGCCGATTCAGGCGCTCATCGACGCAGGCGTCCCTCCCGACGAAGCTCCGGCCTATGTCTGCTACAAGGGGAAGGGGTGCGCAAAGTGCAACAACACCGGCTACAAGGGGAGGGTCGGCTTCTATCAGGTGATGCCCATGCTCGAGGAGATTCGGGAACTCATCCTGAACGGGGCGAATACCGCGGAAATCAAACGGGAGTCCATGCGACTCGGCGTAAAGACCATGCGCCAGTCGGGGCTCACCAAGCTGAAGGAAGGAATTACGTCGTTCGAGGAAGTGCTGCGGGTGACCATGGCGGATGATTGATCTCCCGCCATTCCCTGATAACTGATAGACTTAAAAAAACCGTTCACTTCGCCATTCCCGCCATGGGGGAATCCCGGAATTTCACCCCGGAACGGTACCTTCGGGTAGCCGTTTTGGCGGGCATGACGACGTTTTGCGGAAGCATCGCAATCAATCACACATCCACATCGCGTGTATAGTATTTCCATGGCGAGATACCGGGGGACAGAGCACAATGGCCAATCTGCATGACATGCTGAAGGAACTCATCGAGCGGGGGGGATCCGACCTGCACATCACCACCAACTCACCGCCCCAGGTGAGAATCGACGGAAAACTTGTTTCCCTGGATATGCCGCCCCTGAACCCCGTGGAGACGAAGCAGCTCTGCTACAGCGTTCTTACGGAGACCCAGAAGCACAAGTTCGAGGAGGACAACGAGCTGGACCTTTCCTTCGGCGTGAAGGGGCTGTCCCGGTTCCGCTCCAACATCTTCGTCCAGCGCGGCGCCGTTGCCGGGGTTTTCAGGACCATTCCCTTCAAGATACTCTCCTTCGATGAACTGGGGCTCCCTCCCGTTGTGGCGGACCTCGCCTACAAGCCGCGGGGGCTCGTGCTGGTGACCGGACCGACGGGCAGCGGAAAGTCGACAACCCTCGCCTCCATCATCGACAAGATCAATAGCGAGCGCCACGACCACATCGTCACCATCGAAGACCCGATAGAATACCTCCATCCCCACAAGAACTGCCTGGTCAACCAGCGTGAAGTGGGATCGGACACCAAGAGCTTCAAGCATGCCCTGAAATACGTGCTGCGCCAGGATCCGGACGTGGTGCTCATCGGAGAGATGCGGGACCTGGAGACCATCGAGGCGGCCTTGACCCTGGCGGAAACCGGTCACCTCTGCTTCGCCACCCTGCACACCAATTCCTGCGTCCA
>JAAZOO010000056.1 GCA_012797715.1 Geobacteraceae bacterium
AAGTAGATGTATCCCTTGGGAATATGCATCCCCAGGCCGTCGCCGATGAGGGCGACCCCGATGAGGATGAGAAAGCTCAGCGCCAGGATCTTGATGGTCGGGTGCCGTTCCACGAAGGCGGCGACTGCGCCCGAAAAGAGCATCATGAAGCCGACGGCGATAACCACCGCGGCCACCATGATCGACAGTTGGCGCGCCATGCCGATGGCGGTGATGATGGAGTCGAGGGAGAAGACGATGTCCAGGAGCATGATCTGGACCAGGGTGCCGGCAAAGGATGTCACCGCGCGCGCCGAAGAGTGCCCTTCCTCTCCTTCCAGTTTTTCGTGGATCTCCAGGGTGCTCTTTCCCAGGAGGAACAGGCCGCCGGAGATGAGGATCATGTCGCGGCCCGAGATTTCCTTGCCTACCACCGAGAGTATCGGCGCGGTCAGCCCCATCAGCCAGGTGAGGGAGAAGAGGAGCCCGATGCGGGTGAACATGGCAAGGCCGAGACCCGTGATGCGCGCCCTGTTCTGCTGGTGACGGGGAAGCTTGCCCGCCAGGATGGAGATGAAGATGATGTTGTCGATGCCGAGGACCACCTCCAGGGCAGTCAGGGTGACGAGGGCCATGAGGGATTGGGGATCCGTGGGGAAGTGCATGGGGTCTTCTCCGTAGCAGGTAGTTGTGGTGCCCGGTCGGGTTGTACCCCCTCCGCCCGGCAGCCTCCGGGACGGTACGGGCGGAGCAGACGCATAGTATCCCGGATTTGTCGTTTTGTAAACGCGGAGGATTCTCCTGCGGCGCAGTTCCGGGTCGGTTTCCTCAGGAGGAGGCTGAAAGGAAGGCGGTCGCCAACCGGAATTTTCCAGGATAAGGGGTACAATTAGCACATCAAGTCCGATCGCCCCTCCGTGAGCCGGTGGGGCGGCTGCCGGAGACCGGGAGGGAGCACCCCATGAAATACGTGATTGTCGGTAACGGCGTTGCCGCAAATTCCGCAGCGGAAGCCATCAGGAAAACGGACGTCGCCGGTTCCGTCACCATGCTGTCGCGGAGCCGGCACTGCTTCTACTATGTACCTGCCTTGCCGGAGTATCTGGCCGGGGAGAAGGGGGTACGGGATTTTACCCTCCATGACCTGTCGTGGTACGAAAGGAACGCAATCGACCTCCGGCTCGGCGTGGAGGTGACCGCCGTCGACCCGGTCGCCAAGAGCGTGGTCGCCCGGGGCGGGGAGAGCTGGTCCTACGACAGGCTGCTGTTGGCTACCGGCGGGAGGGCGAACATCCCTCCCATCAAAGGTATCGATGCGGACGGCGTCATGACGCTTCGGACCATCGACGATGCGGACAGGATTCTGGAGCGGATTGCACCGGCCCGGAGGGTGGTAGTCGTGGGCGGGGGGCTCCTCGGCCTTGAGGCGGGGAACGGCCTGCGGAGGAGGGGGCTTGCGGTGTCCGTCATAGAGGTTGCGGACCGCCTCCTTCCGCGGCAGACGGATCCGGCTGCCTCCGCCCTGTTGCAGCAGCAACTGGAGCGGATGGGCTTTTCCTTCCACCTGGGCGTCCGCATCCGGGAGATCGTGCGGTGGAAGAAC
>JAAZOO010000057.1 GCA_012797715.1 Geobacteraceae bacterium
AAAGGGTGTGAACTGTACCGCTGACGATCGAACCTGGGTACCCCACGCCGGATGCTTCCCCCGTACCCCACAGGATGCCGGCAGCATTGGCATTCAAAGCCGCCACGGAAAGCCCTATCCCTCCGACACCCGCGATGAAGGGGAGGCGCTGGACTGCGCCTCTTCCCTGCCGGACGTGGAACGATCCACCCGCACGCCCCATGAGAATACTCGTGCGAGGCCGACGTCAATTTCTTTACCGCCTGAGGTTGCCATGCTCCCCTCGGAAGGTTCGTAGAATCCCACGTTCATGGGTATTCTCCCGTCATCGTGGCAGACAACTTCTGCACCGTTGGATGATGATCCTTCTTCCCCTTCCCCGAACAAAATAGTGAAGAAAGGATTTTCTTTCCGTGACATTAGAAGTATTGTACACCAAAACCATACGGAAGACAGGCATCGTAGAAAAACGGCCACAGAAAAACAAAAGAATACCTGGCAATAGAAGAACATGATACAACACACCTGGCATGTCTGCGGAGGTATCCGAGGCCAGGAAAACGTACCAGTGAGGCGGAAGATGACCATGGACATCGGCGTTCTCTCCGACACCCACGGCGTGATGCGGGCAGAGGCGCTGGCAGCGTTGACCGGGTGCGGATTGATCCTTCATGCCGGCGACATCGGTTCCCGGGCCGTGCTTGAGGCGCTCGGCGCCATTGCCCCCGTGGTTGCGGTGCGGGGCAACTGCGACACGGGGCCGTGGGCGGACGGGATCCCCGCCACGGAGGTTGCCGAGGCGGGCGGCAGGCTGATGTACCTGCTGCACGATCTGGGGGAGCTGGACCTGGATCCGGCGGCCGCGGGTTTCCGCGTCGTTGTCAGCGGCCATTCCCACCGGCCGTCCGTGCAGGAACGCCGGGGTGTCCTCTACCTGAATCCCGGAAGCGCGGGGCCGCGGCGCTTCAAGCTGCCGGTGACGGTCGCCCGGTTACGTCTTGACGGGGAGCGGGCGGATGCTGAAATCCTGGAGCTGTCTGCGGGAACCGGCAACCGCTCGTGCGTATCCCATCCGGAATAGCCGGATGGTGAGCGGCTGTTTCCCCTTGCAACGGGATGTGCGGGGCGATTACAATCCGTCCATCCTGAAATCGGAAGGGGGTGCCGTCCGAGCAGGAAGGCCGGAGTCCACGAACGAGGTCCCCCTACCACATGCGGATTCATCGATTGCGGGTGGAGAATTTGTGCGGGATGCACAACGAAAGCTTGCCATGATTGAATTGAACACGGTCACCAAGAGATACGGTTCCCTTACCGCTGTCGACACTGTCTCTTTCACGGTCACGGCGGGAGAGTGTTTCGCCCTGCTCGGGCCCAACGGAGCCGGCAAGACGACCATCGTCAAGATGCTGCTCGATTTTACCCGGCCCACGGCGGGGAGCCTGTCGATTCGCGGCATTCCCTGCAGCGACCCGGAATGCCGGTCCTCAATCGGCTACCTGGCAGAGAATCACCGCATCCCGCCGTCCCTTTCCGGATGGCGCTACCTGCTCCGTTGCGCCGAGCTGCTGAATATGAGCCGGTCCGCCGCCGAGGACCACTGCCGGCGCATTGTGGAACGGATCGGGATGCAGGGGAGGGAGCATGGGCCTGCCGGCGCCTATTCCAAGGGCATGATCCAGAGGTTCGGATTGGGCGCAGCGCTTCTGGGAGACCCGAAACTGCTGATTCTCGACGAGCCCACCTCCGGCTTGGATCCCATCGGCATCAGGGAAACGCGTCTGCTCCTGGAATCCCTGAAAGCGCAGGGCATGACGATCTTTCTCAATTCGCACCTCTTGTCGGAGGTGGAGAAGCTGTGCGACACCGCGGCAATCATCAACCGCGGCACGCTGCTGGTGAAGGATGCGATTGCCGCCATTGTCGGTGACGGCGATACGCTGGAAGACGTGTTTGTACGGCTGGTGAAAGGGTGACATGGAAATGCCGAAAACGCTCCCCTCCGTTGCAAGGATTGCCCGATACACGATTTTCGACGAGGTGCGGCAGAAGAGTTTCATTGCCATGTTCGCCGTCTGCGCCCTGTGCGTGTTTCTCGTGCGCGGCTGCTACCATGGCGATTACATGGTGAACGGGCAGTATCTCGATGCCGGGACCATTGTCCGGGCCGTGTCGAAGGTGGTCTTCCACATCATCGGTGCGGGCGCGATGGTCGTCGCGGGGCTCTTTTCCATGCGCATATTCAGTCGCGACCGAAGCGACGGGACGCAGTCGTGCATTCTTTCCAAGGCCATATCCCGCCGGCAGTATGTTGCCGGAAAGGTTTTCGGAGTATGGATGGTGTCCCTCTTGTTCATGTCCGTCCTGCACGGCATCGTGTTCCTGGTCACTTCCATTTCTGTGGGGGACTTCATGCCGGGATACCTGGCCGCATCGCTAATCTGTTCCGTCAACCTGCTGTTTGTGGTCCTTGCCGTGCTCCTCCTGTCGCTCCTGATGCCCGATATCGTCGCGTTTCTCTGCGTCCTGGGTGTCGGTGTCGCGGGCTTCGTGGCCGACGGCATCGCCGCAGCCAGCCACAGCCAGATGGCGCAGGCGATGATGCGG
>JAAZOO010000058.1 GCA_012797715.1 Geobacteraceae bacterium
AAGAAAAAAGGCCCCTCCCATCGCGCATCCAAGCGGGAGAGGCTCAGGCAGCGGGGGATGGAGAAGCTCTGAGTACCCGGGGCAATGGGATACTGGAATATTGGAGTATTGGGTTTTTTCAACTCGAGAGCTCTTGCTTACCCATTACTCCATCATTCCATGACTCCATCATTCCTGCCGCGCCTGCCCTCACAGGTCGATCAGCAGGCGCTCCAGCAGCAGCCGCGCGCCCCCGCCCGTCGATTTCATGGCCACATCCACGGCAAGCACCCGCCGCATGTGCGCCAGGAGCTCCCGGTGGGTATAGCGCGCCGAATTGCGCAGCGCGTTGTAGACGACGTAGGGGTGCTGGTTCGCCAGGGTTGACCCCTTGCCCATTTCCGCCTGGAAGCCCTTCACCGCCGGGTAGACGGACCGCTGAAATCGGCCGTAGTCCATGTCGGCGCGGAACCCCTCGAGCCTGCCCGTGCCGAGCAGGACCTTCCCGTGGAAGAGAAATCGGATCTCCCGCGTGATCATGGCCAGGATGACGAGGGGATGGACGCCCTGGTACAGAAGGTCGCCGAGGCCGGCAAGGGCCTTCCGCAGGTAGCCGGAAGCGAGGGCTTCCGTCAGGTCGAACACCGTGTCGTCACGGGTGCGGCCGATCACCGCCTCCACGTCGGCAGGTTCGATCCGGGCCCTGTCCCCCGTGTAGGTGATCAGCTGGTCGAGCGCCTCGGCCGAGTCCCGGAGCCTAAACCCCGTTTTCCTCCCCAGGACGACCCATGCCTCGGGGCTGAGCGTCTTCCCCTTTCGCGCGAGATTCTCCCGAAGGCTCTCCATCATGAGGCTGCGCTGCCTCGCCTCGTTTCGCGTCCTGAGAAACGTCAGCACCACCCCCCTGTCGGCCATCACCTTGAAGAGCCTCTTGCGGCGGTCCACGGCGTCGGCCGACACGACCAGGACATGCCCCGCGGGAAGGCCCGCGGACAGGAGGTCCTCCAGGGCTTCGGTGCCGCCCGGCCTCGCGCGCTCCGCCGGGTCGTGCGCCAGGCAGTACTCCAGGACCCGCGGGAGCCACTTCTCCCGCTCCCCGGCCCCTTCCTCCCCCAGCGTGTCCCGCCATTGCGCGTCGGGGATTTTCCGCCACCCTTCGTCGCGGAGCTGCTCCAGGCTCCAGCCCGCCACGTCCAGAAGAACCAGGAACGTCCGGGCCGCCGACGGGAGGTCCGTTTCCACGCTGTCGGTGATTTTTTTCACCAGGTCGGGCAGCGAGGTCCTGGAATAGAACAGGCGGGTTTTCCGGAGGACAACGGCCTTCGGGCCCGGAATCAGCGAAGGGGTCAAAAGGGTCTCGCACACGGCATTCACCCCGCCCGATTCGTCGTCCATCACGAACAGGCTGAGGTCCCGGTCCGGCTCCGGGATCAGGGCGTCGACGATCTTCCCCAGGGCTTCCTCCACGAGAAACTCCTCGTCCCCGTATAGCAGGTAGCAGGGCGCGACCCTGCCTTTCGCGATGTCCTTCAGGACACCCTCGAGGCTCTTTTCCGCTGCGGGTTCTCTCTGGCCCATTTCCCGGTTCCGCCGAAAAAAAGATCATCCGCGGGCCGCAACGACCGGCGGACAACGAAGGATATACATCAAATGAGTGAAAAACG
>JAAZOO010000004.1 GCA_012797715.1 Geobacteraceae bacterium
AAAGCGGATCCGCCGCAGCTTTCCGGGGTAGTCCTTCCGGGCGTAGAAGCCGTGAAGGGACACGGTCTGATCGCATTGCAGGCCCGAGGCCCTGTCCACGGGCTGGGAGTAGAGCCGCCGGAACCGGAAGCCGCTCTTGGCCCGGGTCACAAAGAAGGCCGAGCCCTGATGGATGCGGTGGAGGCGGCTGAAGTCCAGATAGGCGCGATCCAGGATGTAGATGGCCCCCGCCTCGATGGGGATCTCGTCGAGGATGCTGACCTCGTGAACCCGGCCGGGGGTGATGACGGCAATCGTCGGGATGTTGCCCCGCAGATCGAGCAGCGCATGGAGTTTCACCGCGCCCTTGCGTCGGCGGAACGTGGCCCAGGGGAACAGCGACAGGCACAGGTCGATCGTCGTGGCATCCAAGGCATAGACGCTCTGCTCCAGTTCGATTCCGAAGGTGTCGCCGGCGTAAAGTTGCCGGGCCCGGCCAATAAGGACATGGGCGAAGTCGGCGTAGATGCGCCAGTCTCGCACCTGGTTGGCATGCGCCAGCGTGTTGCGGGAGACCTTGCCACGGATGCCCATGTGGTAGAGCTTCTGGTTGGCCGAGCGCAGGCAGGCCTGGATGTCCCGCAGGCTCTCCCGGTAGGTCAACTGGGCGAAAGCCATGCACAGGTACTGGTCCCAGCACGAGAAGCTCTTGATCTTGTAGTTGCCGTTGTAGCGCTCGACGCAGGAGCGAAACTCGTGTGTCGGCAGGAAGTCCATAAGTTGAGAGAAGATCGTCCGTCCGGTGTTCATCCGCCGTCTCCTTCCGCAAGGGTGCGGAAGTATGGCACCGGAGACAGGTCGAGTTAAAATCGATTGCGGACATCTTTCCTCTCAAAAAGCCATGGCAGGCGGGTTTCCGCCCTCTAACCAATCAAACGTTGGGACAGTAGTGGTATGCGGCGATCTCTTTATAGAATCGGCAACGCCGCGATTTCTAGCGCAGAGCTTACGGCATCACCGACGAGGAGTACCTCATGCTCAAGGTCATCACCTCGTATATCAAAGAGCCGAAATCACCCTGATTTCTGCAGAATAATTCCGGAAGACCCTGATAAATTTGGAATATCGGGCCGGAAAGGGCGTTCATTTACAATCAGCAAAACATCGGGAGAAAAGGAACAGGCGGATTATTACAGGGGGAAGCGGCCGGGCGCCAGGCATGACAAGGATTGCGATTGGAGGCTTCGTCATCCGCCTTCTGTTGCTTGGAGGAAGATATTCTCATTCCATAGCGCTATCTCATATCCATGCCTGGCAATAAGGTCAAAATCTCTGGCATTCATACGAGCCAGTGTTGTTTTGTAGGCGGCCGCTACCAATATTTCCTTAGCAAAGCACTTTTTCAGTCTGCAAACCGTTTCAGAATGAGCAACGGGTAGACGCAAATGCCGGAATCGAAAGCATAGGCCCAATCCGAAAAGCAAACCCATCGAGCAGCCCGAAAAGCTTTTTGCGGGTGCCGGCGAGGCCCCGGCCGCCCTGGCAAGCCTGAAGGCGCAAGGGAGCCCTCGCTCTTTTGCACCGGTTTTTTACATTATCGAAATGCAGCATATTCTTCATTATTGCCTCATATGCCGCAGATTACGTAAATAGATTAATTATCTATGCTTTTCTTGGCGGGGTGTGAGAATTTTCAGAAAAAGAGAAAAACGTTCTGGATCATTTGCGACATAAAGCCCGGCCAATCTCAGAGAGCATGAAAATATTACTTTAATATCGACATGTTAAAATAATTATATTTGGCATGATCTGTGCTAAAAGCGGCCTCGGCACCATTCTTATCTGATTTCTCCTCACTGTGTTTAATGCCAGCCATCGGATCCTTCGAATCGGGTCATGACTGAGAGGGGTATCTTCGCCTTTTTGCTTCACGTCAATCGCGAATCAGATCAGGAACAGAAGTCATAATCGACAGAACAATTCCGCCAATGGCGGCGCGGTGTATTAATCAAACCAAAGGAGATCTGCCCATGAAGAAATCGAAGCTTATGACAGCGCAAGAGGCGGTATCCAAATTCGTTTCTGATGGGATGACGATCGGCATCGGGGGGTTTTTCCATTCTCCCTCCTACGCCATCACCCATGAGATCATCCGCCAGAAAAAAGCCCATCTCACGATTTGCCAACCAAGCTTCAACGAGCATGCCGATCAGATGATCGGTGCCGGGATCGTCGATCGCATCATTTCCTCCTATGTGTGGATGGAGGTTTTCGGACCCCTGCACTGTTTCAGAAGAGCAATGGAAAAAGGAGTTCCCCACAAGATCGAGATGGAGGATTACACGAATTTCGCCGTAATGGCGCGGTATCTTGCCGGTTCTCTCGGGATCCCCTACATCCCCATACACTCCATGAAAGGCAGCGACATGATGAACTACCGCGCTTGGCACGGTGAGAAGAAGGCGATTCTGGCCAAGGATCCATTCGGGTCCGGGCAGGAGCACGTCCTGGTGCCGGCGTTAAAACCCGATCTGGGCTACTTCCACTGCCAGCGGGCCGACGAAGAAGGGAACAGCCAGATGTGGGGTATCTGGGGCGACATGCCTTGGAGCATGAGGGCCTGCAAGGAAGTGATCGTGTCCTGTGAAGAAATAGTGACGCGCGAGCAGATCGGACGGGACCCCAACCCGACCATCGTCCCCGGTTATAAAGTGGCGGCCGTAGTCCCCTCTCCCTTCGGTGCCCACCCGAAGCATTGCCAGGGATACTACGACGTCGACCGCGAATTCATCTTCAAGTACATCCGGGAATCTAAAACGCCGGAAGGTTGGAAAAAGTACATGGATGAATGGGTGTACGGTGTCTCAGACCGTGCCGAATACGCCAAGAAATATATCGACACCTTCGGGATGAAGAAATTCCTCGATCTCAAGGCAAAGGACATGATGTCCACGTCGGTCAATTACGGCTTTTAAGGAGGTCCAAGCATGACAAGCGATTACACCAAGTTCACCCTTCAGGAAATGATGGCCGTCGCCGCGGCTCGTGAAATCAAGGATGGGGAAAAGGTAATTATCGGTACGGGACTTCCGCTCTTGGGCGCCTTTCTGGCGCAGAAAACCCACGCCCCGAATATGGTGGCCATTTACGAGTCGGGTGCGATTGACTGCAAGCCGATCGTGACGCCCTTTTCCGTTGCGGATTCCGTGCTCGTTCCCGGCTCCGCGATGCAGGGAGGCCTCATGGAAGGTCTTGGGATCGTGCACGCAGGCGAACTCGATCTCGGGTTTCTTGGCGGCGCACAGATCGACAAATACGGCAACCTGAACACGCACGTCATAGGCAACTACCGAAAACCAACGGTCCGCTTCGCGGGTAGTGGCGGTTCCAATGATATCGGAACCGGTTGTAAACGCACCATTGTCATGATGTTGCATCAAAAGCAGCGATTTCCCGAAAAGGTGGATTTCGTCACCACGCCGGGCTACTTCGGGGGCGGCAAAGAGCGGGAAGCGATGGGGTTCTATGGCAACGGTCCGAGCGTTGTTATCTCCACTCTCGGCATCCTGCGCTTCGACTCCGAGACCAAGGAGATGTATCTCGCCTCATACTTTCCTGGAGTGACGGTTGAACAGATCAAGGAAAACACGGGTTGGGATCTGAAGATCGCTCCGGACGTACGTGAGACCGAGCGCCCCTCGCCTGATCTCATCCGCATTTTACGGGAAGAGTGCGACCCCACGGGCGTGTTCCTGAAGAAGCAGTAATCGAACCCCACATGCGGAGCCCCCGCCCTTGCTGTCGCCGGGGCGGGGACCCGCAACTCGCAGGAGATGAGCCATGA
>JAAZOO010000059.1 GCA_012797715.1 Geobacteraceae bacterium
AGCCATGCCCCGAGAATGAGGAGGGCCGCGCCGAGGGTCCGCGTCATGCTGATTTCACCTCCGCGGAAGCCGAACGGTCCGAAGTGATCGAGAACCAGGCCGGTCAGAAGTTGGGCTGTGATGGCAGCCGCCATGGCCGCCGCGGTCCCGACGCGCGGCACTGCCAGTATCGTGACTGTCACGAAGAATGCTCCGAGGACCCCCCCCGACCATTCCCACCAGACCGTTTCCCATATTCCTTTCAGCGTTCCCCTTCCTGAGAGCAGGAGCGCAAGGAGAAGCGCCGCCGTTCCTACCCCGAAAGAAATACAGGCGCTTTCCAGGAGGCCGACCTTCTGTGCCAGCCGGGCGTTGATGGAGGGCTGGAGGGCCACCGCGGCTCCGGCACAGGCCATGAGCAGAATCGGGATGCAATACTTCATGGGTTCTGACCTCCCCTCCGGTTTCGGCATGTCCACCGGTTTTTCATACGGCCGGCACCCGGTGATTCATAGTGTACCCCCGGCCGGGCTCCTTGTCCCTCCGCCATCAGTTTCTCTTCAGAAAATCCCCGAATTTCCGCAGCAGGGTGCCCGGCCTGTACTTTTCAGGAACTGCGAGCATGCCGCTTTTCCGGACCGGTACGGTTATGTCTCCGATGGGCGTTCCCACCGATAGATCGGCCGTCAGCTGGTAGGGTACATCGTTCAGCCCGGGACGGCGCTTGAGGATCTGGAGGACATCGTTATATCTGAGCCGAGCCGGAATGAGCACATCCGTCGCGGTCTTGCCGGGAAAGATGAGGGAGTCCCTGGATTCGCCCCGGGCCAGGGGGAGCGCCATCATGTGGACGGTGTACGAATACCCGTTCAGGGGCAGGTCGAAGGAGTTGGGGTTCGTCACCGTCAGGAGAAAGTCGATGGTGACGCCGTCATCATCAAGTCCTCCAAACCGGACATCGGCAAGATTGACCTTCGGTTTCTCCACAATCATCGAGCAGGCGGTGATCAACAGGAGCAGCAGGAGCGGCAGTTTCTTCATTTCAATACCTCACTGTTTTTCGTGGACAAAAAAGCAGACCCTGGTTCGGGTCTGCCGAAGGCACGCAGCATGGCGTACCGTGACGTCTTTCTCACGGATTTCCTATGACGGGCGCAGTTGCGTCCCGGAACTGTTTTCCGCGCGAAGGGGCGGATACTTGATCATTTCCCGGAGTATTTCCCGCCTGAATTTCATCCGCTTCACTTCGTAGGCATCTGCCTGGGGCCCGACCCCGCAGTACAGCTTTTTGGCTTTTCTGAGATTTCCCCTGGCCATTTTCATCTTGGTGAGGAGTTCCCGTACGGCCGCTTCGGCGCATTTCTCGTCGTTCTCCATTTCCTGCGGGGTATAGCCGTGGCTCCGTGCGCGGTGGGGCATCAGCTGCCAAACCCCCAGTGCCCCCCGGTACGATACGGATTTGGCGGAGAGGCCGTGGGAACCGGTTTCCGCAAGGGCAATCTCTGCGATATCCATGGGCATGAACGGCGTGTCAAGGGTCTTGAGGTAGCAGAGGGTTGCAAGCCAGCGGGCGCGCTGCGGGTTGGTCCTCTTTGCAAAGGCTGCGACGATTGCCGGTACCTGCATCCTCCTCTCTTCCAGGTGTGCCTCGTTTTCCGCGACGCGGCGAATGTGTCTGTCAAGTTCCGATTCAGGCCGCACTACGATCGGTTGCGCCGTTCGGATCTGCGGCTGGTCGCACGATGCAATGCACAGTGTGACCGCTGTCAACATGATAGCTGTTTTCTTCATAGGTAAATGATGTTCGGTGTTTTCGGGTTTTTGCCGGATTTGCGGCGCCATCTGCTCGCTGCCGCTTCGCGTGTTCGTGTGTCCGGCGAGAACCTCCTTTCACTGATGATTCCGCATCGGTGGCGGCACGGTTGTATGGTTGACTGCACAGGGCGAATATGCTCAATCGGTACGGTTTCCCCTTGGAGACCGGCAACGGCCCATTCGGAGTGTTCCCTCGGTGATGGAGCCGTTTCCACGAGGATTTTCCATTGGCGACAAGTCGGGTTCAAGATGTGAAGTTCGTGTGGGGGAACGTGTCGGAAGGGCTGGGACCCGGAGTGCCGCCGGCCTGTAAAGCAGAGGAGGTAACTCGGCAATGAAGGTTCAGGGCAATCCGAATGGCGGTATTACCACCCTCGGCATCACCGGCACCATGGAGAAAAATCTCGTGATGGATATTTGCAAAGTTTGTAAAAATAAACCATGGGGATCGAAAATGTCAACCGTTAAATCTAGATTCGGCAGTTGGAGGCATCCTTCGTTCTCTCCG
>JAAZOO010000005.1 GCA_012797715.1 Geobacteraceae bacterium
ATCGGCTCCATCCTTGTGGAGCGGGGCTCGCTCACGGAAGAACATCTCCCCATCGTCACCGGGGAAAAGGAATCGGCAAAGCTCCGCTTCGGAGAGACCTGCATCCGCCTGGGGCTGATCAGCGACGAAGAACTCGCCCGCGCCCTGGCCGAGCAGTTTCATCTGGAGTACGTGGATCTGAAGGAGCACCCCATTGACGAGGAGCTCCTGAACGCCCTCCCCTTCGACATCATCCAGCGCTTCCGCTTCGTGCCGCTGGAAATGACCGGCGACTCCCTTGCCGTGGCTGTCTCCAATCCCGCCGATGTGGCCGCCACGGACGAACTGGAGCTGCTCCTGGATCGGAGGCTGGAAGTGCGCGTCGCCTCCGAATCGGCGCTGGATGCCGTTCTCAGGCGGGGAGAAACCGCCAGCAGGGTGCTTCGCGAGGTATCCGAAGACTTCATGCTCCACCTGGTGAAGGAAAACGACAGCGGGGAAGAAGTCCTCTCCGTGGAAACCATCGCCGACGATGCCAGCCCCATTATCAAGCTCATCAACTCCACCCTCCTGGACGCCATGAACCGGCGCGCCAGCGACATCCACATTGAAAGCGGACTGGAGGGAGTCGTTATCAAGTACCGCATCGACGGGGTGCTCTATCCCGCCGGAAAGCCCATCGACCTCCATTTCCAGGCGCCTGTCATCTCCCGCCTCAAGGTCATGAGCGAACTGGACATCTCCGAGCGCCGCATCCCCCAGGACGGCCGTTTCAAGGTGCGCATGGGGGACAAATCCATCGACTTCCGCGTCTCCATTATGCCGAGCGTCCTGGGAGAAGATGCCGTTATCAGGATTCTGGACAAGGAAAGCATCGCGGGAAGCCTCCACGGGCTGACCCTGGAGAGCCTGGGAATGAACGAGCGGGAAATCCGCAGGCTCCGCCGCAAGATCCGGGAGCCCTACGGCATGATTCTGGTGACCGGCCCCACCGGATCCGGCAAGTCCACCACCCTCTACGCCGCGCTGAGCGAAATCCACAGCGGCGAGGAGAAGATCATCACCATCGAAGACCCGGTGGAATACATGCTGCGGGGAATTCTCCAGATACCGGTCAACGAAAAGAAGGGGCTCACCTTTGCCCGGGGATTGCGCTCCATCCTCCGCCACGACCCGGACAAGATCATGATCGGCGAGATCCGCGACCCGGAAACGGCACAGATTGCCGTCCAGTCGGCCCTCACCGGCCATCTGGTCTTTACCACCGTGCATGCCAACAACGTCTTCGACGTGCTGGGCCGGTTCATCCACATGGGCATCGACCCCTACAACTTCGTCTCCTGCCTGAACTGCGTGCTGGCCCAGCGCCTTGTGCGCAGGCTGTGCGCGTCCTGCCGCCGGCCGGTCAGGTACGACGACCAGGTCCTGATCGATTCCGGGATCGACCCGGAAACCGCAAGGGGCGCCGCGCTCTTCGAAGCCGCGGGGTGCGAGGAGTGCAACCGGACAGGGTACCGCGGCCGTTCCGCAATCATCGAGCTTTTGGACATGACGGACGGCATCCGCGATCTCATCATCGGCAAAGCGCCCGCCACCCGGCTCAAGCAGGCGGCGCGGGACGCAGGCGTGGTCTTTCTCCGTGAAGCGGCAGTGGAAAAGCTCCTCGCCGGCGAAACGACCCTCCGGGAGATCAACCGCGTCACCTTTGTGGAGTGATGGGCTCACCACTCGTTATAGGGTATGCCGTTGGCGCCCACGAGATGGGAACCGCTGTGCACGTCGTAGACCCTCCCCTGCTCCGCGGCCTGCGGGGACCCTTCTGCCGCCCCCCCTGCCGCAGGCGCATCGGCCGGCGCGACCGTCACCCAGGTGTCGGTGCGGCGGGTGAAGGGATCCGAGGGTATCTCCCGCAGATACCCTTTCATCACCAGGTCGGACAGGGCATCGGGATACCGTCCCCTGTCGGCGTAGTATTCGTCGATGGCCTTGCGCAGAGTAAAAAGGGTATCGCTCAGCACGGCCTCCCGTGCGCGGATGACGCTGCGCTGGTAGTTGGGCACAGCAATGGACATGAGGATGCCGATTACCGTGAGGACTATCATCAGCTCGATCAGGGTGAATCCGCGCCTGCCGCGGACCATCCCGGAATGGGGGGGGCGTCTCACCATTCCCGGTACCTGCTTCCATCGATTGCCGTTCCCGGACTGAGGGAATAGACGTCGTACACGTCCTCCCCCCCCCACGAGGAGGAATCGGGCTCGTCCGCGTAGGCCCTCAGCCCCCACCGCGGTTTCTCGCCGGGTTGGGGCGGGTTCATGGGGTCCGGAGGGATGCGGCGCAGGAACTTTTTCTTCACCGGGTACAGTCCGCCGAAATCATACCCCTCCACCAGCTGCTCCAGGGACTCCGGGTAGCCGGATTTCCCTTCCACGGGGAGAATCTTCTTCTCATCCACCGCCGTGTCGTAGCTCTTCTTGAAATCATCCAGCGCAAGCCTGATGACACGCAAATTGCGGCGCAATTCCATCTCCCGCATCCGCTTCGAGGCCATGCGGGTCATGGGAACAACGCCGGCCGCCAGGATGGAAAGGATGGTGACCGCCACCACCAGCTCCAGCAGGGTGACTCCCCGCTGCCGTCGCGGAAGGCCCGTCATTTCCGGTCGGCTTCGCCTGCCGGGACAGGCGGGGAAGAGGTGGCGGCGCCGGCGGATGGCGTGCCGGCAGGCGACGCGGTTGCCGCGGACAACGGGAGAGGAACTGCCTGTGCGCCGTTCACCGGTGTCGATTCGGCCGATGGGGCCTGGTGCGGGCCGCTCTCCGCAACGGCCGAGGGAGTGCCGGGCAGAGGAGACACGGCTGCCGGAGCATCCGCGGGAAAGGTCTCCATCGGCCGGGAAGCGGTCTGACCGGTCTTCCGTCCCCGGGGATGCGGAGCAGCCGGCGCCGGTTCGTCACCGCTCGCGGCCAGGCTCTCCGGAACATCCGGAAACATCCCCAGGGAAGGTTCATCCTCACGTCCCGACGGAAAGGAAACCATGCTCTGGGGTTTCACCGTCACGCCGCGCACGAGGCGGGGCGTTAGTGCCAGGAGGAGTTCCGTCCTGTCCTTGCTTGTGTCCGTTCCGGAAAGAAGGGGACCGACCAGGGGCAGATCGCCGAGGAGGAACATCTTTGTCCTGCTGTCCGTATCGGTCCTGGAGATGAGTCCCCCGATAACGCTGGTTTCTCCATCCTTCAGGCTCAGTACCGTTTCCAGGTTGCGGGTGCCGATGGTGACGACGGTGGTCGTGCCGTCCCCCAGCTTGTCCTTGGAAAGGATGGAGCTGACCTCCAGGGAGAGCTTGATCCCCACCTCGTTGTTGAGCTGAATGGTGGGCTGGGCGTCCACCTTCACCCCCACGTCCACGTACTGCACGTTGACGCTGTACCCCCCGGTCGTGCCGTTGGTGGACGTGGTGGTGATGGGGACCCGCGTGCCGATGTTGAACTTGGCCTTTTCCTTGTTCTTGATCCGGATCTTGGGGTTCGAGAGCACCTCCCCCTTGGCCACCGTCTTGCTGAAATTATAGGTGGCGCTGGGCACGGTGACGAAGCCGCCGTACCCTTTCCAGCTGAAAACCTGGGCAAGGGCGTCCATGGCAGCCACCGTTGACGAACTGCCCGACGACTTCAGGACATCGGAAAACAGCGTGCCGCTCCCCAGGTTGAATCCGCCCAGGTCCGCCGCATACCGGCTCAGCACCAGCCCCACGTTGCGGCTGTTCTTGTCCGTGAGCTCGACCACCTCGATATCCAGCACCACTTCGGCATCCGGCGTATCGTTCGCGTCCA
>JAAZOO010000060.1 GCA_012797715.1 Geobacteraceae bacterium
CGCAAGCTCTCGGAGGGAGCGGGACGGTCGGCCGACGACATCATTGAGCTGATCAGCGCAATACGGGAGGAAAGCCACCGGGTTCAGGACACGATTCTGGAGATCTCGAAGAACATCGGCGACGGCAAGAAGAATATCGACATCACGGCCACCTCGTTCCGGGAGATCATGGACACGGTCATGGAGACGGAACGCAAGGCGAACAGTATCGCCGACCTGGCAGCCATGCAAACCGAAGGCGCCGGACAAATGGTGAAGAACGTGGACGAAATAGCCCGGGTGGCTGAAGACAACGCCGCGGCGACGGAGCAGGTGTCCGCCGCGACCGAGGAGCAAACGGTTGCCATGCAGGAAATGGCGCAGGCTGCCCGCGAACTTGCAGCGCTTTCCGATGATCTGCTGCGGGGCGTGGAGCGATTCACCCTCCCCCCCCAGGAGGAGACTGCTCCATGAGCGGACGGCACGACCGTTTCCTCATCATCGACGCGGGCGGCAAGCGCTGGGCCGTGCCCCTGGATGAAATCGCGGAGGTGAGGGAAACCTTCCGCACCTTTCCCATCCCCCGGGCCCCCGCCCACTATCTCGGCGCCATGAATTCCCACGGGACGCCGACTCCCATCCTGGATCTGGCCGCCTTTCTCCTCGGCGACTCTCCGCGAAGCGACGGTACCCTGCTTCTCCTGGATCACCGCATAGCAACGCTGGCGCTGCGCATTGATCGGGTGGAACGGATTCTTCACGCGGCCCCTCCGGAGGAGGAGGCGGGCACCGGCAGCGGACTGACGGCCCGGACGATTCCCTATAATGAAGAAGCCGTTCCGCTCCTGGATCTTGCACGGCTGGTGGCCGGGCTCGAGGACGAGCTTCTGCGCGGTCCGGCGGAACCGTCCCGCTCCGGCGGCCGGACACAAGGGGTTCCGTGATGGACATGTCCCAGTACAAAGATCTGTTTGTCTCCGAGGCCATGGAACACCTGAACGGCATGGGCGATGCCGTGGTTTCCCTGGAAAAGAACCCCGGCGATACGGAAACGATCCACACACTGTTCCGGATGGCCCATTCCCTCAAGGGGATGGGCGCTTCCATGGAATACCATGACATCGCGGACCTTGCCCATGCCATGGAAGACCTCATGCACAAGGTCCGCGACGGCAGGTGGTCCTTCGACTCCGGCGCCGCGGACCTCCTCCTGGAAGGGACGGACTGCCTGATAGCGATGGTGAAGGACGTGGAAGCCGGCGGGACGGGCTCCGGGGATATCGCCGATCTGAAACGGAGGCTGGCCGCCTACGCGCCCGGACCGAAGCCCGAGACCCGCGGCGGGGTCGTCCCGGCTGAAGGGGAACATCCCCCTGCCGGCCACGGCAGGGAAAAGGGGGAGGACGCTGTCCGGGACGCCACCGACCGCACGCTTCTCCCGGAGCAGGCTGAATCCCGGCAGACAGTCCGGGTCAGGACCGGTGTGCTCGACACCCTGATCAACCTTACCGGAGAGCTGATAACCAACAAGAACAGGATGTCCAACATCGCCCGCGAACTGGGGTCCCCCCTTCTCGACGCCTCCCTTGCCGAGCTTTCCCGGCTCCTGCGCGGGCTCCACGACGAGGTGCTGAAGGTGCGGCTGACGCCCTTCGCCACCATCGCGGAGAGGCTCCCCCGCACTGTCCGCGATCTTGCCAAATCAAGCGGCAAAGAGGTCATCTTCACCATCACGGGGAAGGAAATCGAACTCGACCGGGGTATCCTGGAAGAACTCTCCGATCCCCTCCTGCACATCCTGCGAAACGCCGTGGACCACGGCCTGGAGACGCGGGAATAACGCCTTGCCGCGGGCAAGCCCGCCGCCGGCCGGATAACCCTCGATGTCTCCCGGGAAAGGGATCAGGTTGTGATCACCGTATCCGATGACGGCCGCGGCATGCACCCTGACCGTCTCATTGCCGCGGCCATGGAAAAGGGGCTTCTGAAGGAGGAAGACCGGGGAAAGATCACCCGCCGCCAAGCCCTCATGCTGATCTGCGAGCCCGGATTTTCCACGGCGCGCCGGGTTTCCCCCATCTCCGGCCGGGGAGTGGGAATGGATGTGGTGCGCTCCTCCCTCCAGTCGCTGGGGGGGACCCTTGCCATTCAATCGGAACCGGGGAAAGGAAGCCGCTTCCTCCTCTCCCTCCCCCTTACCATCTCCATCATTCCCATTCTGCTGGTTGCCTGTTCCTCCCTTACCGTTGCCTTCCCCATCGCAAAGGTTCTCCGCACCATCGACATCAGGCGCGACGCTCTCCTCACCCGCGGCAGGAAAAAGGTGTTTCTCCTGGGCGAGGAAGAGGTTCCCCTCGTGAGCCTCCACCGAATCATGGGCATTCCCTTCTCCCCTCTCAGGGGCGCAAGCATACCTGCCGTCGTTGTGGAGATGCGCGGCCGGAAAGCGGCGCTCGTCGTGGATCGCTTCGTCGGCCAGCAGGACGTCTTTGTCAAGCCCCTGGGAAAACCGCTGAACA
>JAAZOO010000061.1 GCA_012797715.1 Geobacteraceae bacterium
CCAGGTAACCGACGACACCGAGATGTCCCTCTGCATTGCCCGGGCCGTGTCCCTGTCCGGCGCCTGGGATCGTGCCGCCATTGCCGGACAGTTTGTTGCCTGGCTCAAGACGCGTCCCATCGATGTGGGGGACACGTGCCGCCGGGGAATCAGAAACTTCATGCTCACCGGTCAACCGGAGACCCCCGTGAACCAGTGGGACGGGGGGAACGGCGCGCTGATGCGCATGGTTCCGGTGGCTCTGGCCACGCTGGGAAACGGTGAGCTGCTGGACCGGTGCGCCATTGAGCAGGCTCACCTGACGCACAATCACCCCTTGTCCGACGCGGCCTGCCGCTGCTACGGCCGGATGCTGCACCTGGCTGTGGAGGGGCGCTCCAAGGCGCGCCTGCGGCGGGAGGCGGATAGTCTCGTACACGACTTCCCCGGATTTTCCTTCGAACCATACCGCGGACTGGCGACCGGATACGTGGTGGACACCTTCCAGACGGTGTGCCACTATTTCTTTCGCGGTCGCGACTTCGAGGAGTGCGTGGTGGCGACGGTGAACCAGGGCGGGGACGCCGATACCACGGGCGCCCTTGCCGGAGGGCTGGCAGGCGCCTTTTACGGTTTCGACCGTCTTCCCGCACGCTGGATCAGGAAGCTGGACCGTACCCTGGCCCGCGAGATTGTCCAACTGGCCGGAAAACTGGTCGAGCTTTCGCCCATGGCAGAAACCTTCCGGGAGTGAGTATTCACAGCGTGCACATCACCCTGCGCACCCGGTATTCTCCCCCGATGACCAGGAATTCCCCTTCACACTTCATGATGCTCGTGGGAAGCAGGTTCCCGTAAAAAAAGATTTTCGAGGGGGGCGCCAGAATTTCCCACACCGTGTCGCCGAATTCCCAGGCGCGCTCCTCGTCGGCGGTGAAGGAAACCAGGTTGTTGAGACGGACGATCCATTCCCGCTTTCCTGTCTGCTCGAGGGTCTCGTAGTCATGGGCGTCGTTGGTGCCTCGAAACAGGCGTATAGGGGAATCCGGGGCACAGACCTTCCCCAGTTCGTACTGGCAGTACTCATAGAGAAGGTCGAGCTGGGAATTGATGGCATTGGTGCGGGCGCTTCCCCGGGTCCTGTCCAGGGCAAAGACCAGGTATTCTTCACCATGGATGGAGGGAATCCGGATTCTGTGGAAGGTGGGAGAGAGTCCCATGCGGCTCTCCACCCACCCCTTGAGGACCGCCCCCTCCACCGAGTTGGAGTCCATCATCCAGCCGCGCAAAAAGCGGAGGTAGCTGTTCTTGAGGCTCTTACGGGCTGTGTGGGTCTGGCTCTGCCAGTGGTGGAGCTGGAACTTCACCGACATGTAGTCGTGGAAGACCAGTGCCCTCTCAAGGGGGGACGGGATACCCGCAAGCTTCTCAAAGAGGAAGCGGTTTGCCTGTCGCACTCCCTGTATCTCCAACGGCTGCGGGTGCTCGTTGAAGTGCCGGGAAGCGATAACCCACGGCGGGAGATTGCAGAGATTGAAGCCTTGTCCGGACATGGATCACCGCCTTCTGGTCATCACGATTCAGCCTAAAACCGGCAGTTGGATGTATCCGCAGAGAGCGCTCCGTCGTATTTCGTTGCTGCTCTTAGCGAAATGGAGCGGCCACAGCCGATACTGTCCGACCCCGAAGGGTGAGTGTATCGGCTGTAGTGAAATGAGCGTAGAGCAGCACAAAGACGGCAATGGGAGAGAACGAAGGATGCCTCCAACTGCCGAATCTAGGTTCAGAGCAGCCGCGCCAGTTCCAGCAGCGTCGGCCTGATCTCGCCGGAGGCGCAGTAGACTTCGAATCCCAGGCGGGACATCTCTTCCCGGGGCGCCGTGCCTATCTGGGAGCAGACAATGGCGGCGCAGCCATCCAGGGCTTCGGCAATGGCCCGCAGCACGTGGCCGCGCAGGGGATGCTCCTCATCGTAGCTGCAGTAGCGTTCCACCTTTCTCTCATCGATACAGGAGACATCCGCCCCGCGTACTTCGAAGATGAGGAAACGTTCCGCATGCCCGAAGTGCTGATTGATTTCCCGTCCGTCTCGTGAAGCAACCGCGAATACCATGGTTTCCTCCCTGTTGCGGGCGGGGGCGCGGCGCGCCCCCGCCCCGGAATCACCTCATGACCGGCTCGAACGTGAAGCACTTCTTGGCGCAGGTCCTGCCGCACGCCTGGCAGCCGATGCAGTTTCCCGGGTTGTCGACCTTCATGAACATCTTTGCCGAATCCTCCTCGTCCACCTCCTCGAAGGCGAGGACGTCGTGGGCGCAGACCTTGAAGCATCGGCCGCAGCCGATGCAGGTTTCCTCGTCGATGCCGGTGACGAATTGCGGCGTATACTCTGTTCCGTTTCTGCGTGTTCCGGTAATGTACCCCATGGTGCTATTCCTCCGTACTGTCTGTTTTTGTCAAGGAGGGGCGCTCCCGTGTGTGCGCCCCGGGCAGGCACGCGGGTCTTCCCTTACGCATCCTGTTCCGTGAATGATCCGCAAGCCCCGCTGTTCATGGCCTTCCGAAGCCAGGGCGGAGGATTCCCCCGCAGCACCTCCTGCAGTTTGCCGACCACCTCGGAGATCGCCGTCTCCGACGAGGTTTTCATGGGATGGATTCTGCGCGCCACCAGTTTTGCCGCCGCCGGTCCGCCGATCTGCATCGTGTAGACGATGGCGCAGCCGCTGATGGCGTTTGCCCGGGCGGTGACGCGATCCTCTTCGTCCCCTGCCGGGGTGACGGCGCTGACCGTGGTGACCGGTTGCGCCGTGTCGGGGCCGATCTCCCAGATGTGGAAGCTCTGGCACTGGGCGAAGTGCTGGTCAATCCTTTCGCCGGTGCTGCTCGTAAAGGCTACTTTCATGGTGTCGATTCTCCTTTCGGAAGGATATGGGAGGTGAAGCGTATGTGCCGGGCAGCATCGGCCGGGGTCCACCCCGGACAACGCCCCTTGGAATCCAGGGGTGGCGCCTCAGTTGTGCGCCAGTTTCTGCGCTTCTTTGGCGGCAGCCTGGAACAGGTTGGCTGTCTCGAATACCAGGTTCATGGTGCCCCGGTATCCGGCCCACATCTTCTGGTGGGCGCCGAGTCGGTCAAAGACCGGCAGACCCGCCCGCAGGTGGGCGCCGATGCCGAGCTTGGCGGCTGCCTGCCTGCCGTTGGAGTTGGCAACCAGCAGGTCGGCACCTGCGGCCGCGCTTTCCAGGTCTTCCAGGTCGCCGACAAAGACATTCCCGCACGGCAGGCGGTCCAGGCCGCGGGTGCGGGTGGCCGAAAGTGCGGCCTGGATTTCGCACCCCATCCCGTGGAGGAAGGGGGCAAGGGTTTTCAGGGAGTCCGCTTCCAGTGCCAGCGCCACTTTCTTGCCGCCGAACTGGTAGTGGCTGTCCGCCATGGCGTCCATGAGCCTCTTCCGCTGGCGGCGCAGTTTCTCCGGAACGGGCCTGCCGCTGATGACGGAGAGGGCCGCCGTGAGCCGGTCCGTTTCTGCCAGGCCGGTTGCCGAAGTGAAACCGTAGGCCGGGATACCGAAGCGCTCCCCCAGGATGCCGCCGGCTCTGGCCAGGGAGTCGCCCACATAGATGGCGGCGCAGCTGCGCCCGACACGGCGGATGTCGTTCAGGGAGATTCCGCCGGTGGAAAGGGACGAAACCTCCGTGTCCATGTGGCCGTCCAGGGCGGTGGAGATGTCGGGAACGGCCAGGCAGGAGAGACCGAAGGACTCGATGATCTCCTTGATCTCCTCAATGTCCGCGGGGGTGAGGTGGCAGCCGGGGAGGAGGACCACCTGGCCGGGTATGGTTTCTCCACCTTCCGGAAGTGCCGTCAGGATCGATTCCACCGCAGCCGCGTACCCTTCCTGGAGCGAGCCGCAATAGTCGGGTGTCGAAGCCCACACTACCGGTACCGCTGCATGCTCGGGGTGTTCTTCGCGGAACTGGTGGATGGCGCTCCGCACGTCGTCCCCCATGGTTTCGGTGAGGCCGGAGGTCATCACCCCCACTATTCCGGGGCTGAACTTTTCCATGACTCTTCCAATCCCCTTCTTCAGGTTCTCCCAGCCGCCGAAGATGGCGGTGTCTTCGCTCATGGCCGTGGAGTTGAGGGCGATGGATTCCTTGAAGTGCCGCGACAGCTGCAGGCGGATGAAGGTGGAGCACCCCTGGGCACCATGGAGGAGCGCCAGCATGCGGTCGATGCCCAAAAAGGCCAGGGTCGCGCCCAGCGCGGGAGAATTCTTCTGGGGATTCACGGCCGCCGGTTTCGTCGGCACCTTGACCCGCGATGCGGACAGATCTTCGCTGAAGAACCTTTCCGCATGGCACGTCGACCAGGCCGCGTCAGCCGCCAGCTCCTCCTCCGACTTCTCCCAGGGCGCCCGGGCAGTGAGGGCCGGCCAGATGGGGTTGTTCACCGTCAGGTCAAGCTGCTGGGCAAACGTTACCATCCCCTCGTACCCCGCGTAGGGGTGGGAGCGGCCGTGATTGATGTCCAGGAACGGCGTCCTGGTCTTCAGGGCCAGGAACTTGGTCTTGCCTCCCGCCACGATCAGGTCCGGCATCTTTTCCTTCATGATCCCCAAAAGGCCCGCGGTGGAGGTGTCCTCGATGATTTTTGCATCCTGATGCATGAGGGCCTTCATGCGGTGAAAATCTTCCAGGGTGGAATTCTGGGTTCCGGCTGCCAGAACCTCCACCCCCAGTTCCCGCAGGGCATTGACCATGGACCAGGTCTTGACTCCGCCGGTGAAGAGCACCGCGCGCTTTCCCTCCAGCCGTTTCCGGAAAGGGGCGATCCTCTCCCGGCACTTCGCCTCTTCTTCCTCTATCACTGCTTCCACCCGGTCCTGCATGACCCGTTTCTCCAGGCCGTTGACCGTATTGTCCAGTTCCCGGGCGATGTCCCGCAGCGCTTTGGCCGTGTCGGTCATGCCGTAGAACGATTCCTCCAGGTAGGGTATGCCGTGGTTCTTCTGCATCTTCCGTGCAAGGTTGGTGAGGGACTTGGAGCAGATGATCACGTTCACCTTTGCCCGGTGCGCATGGCGCAGCTCCTGGAAGCGGGAGTCGCCGCTGATGCAGGAGAGGATCTGGATTCCCAGCCGGTCGAACAGCGGCTGCATGCCCCACAGGTCGCCGGCGATGTTGTACTCGCCGATGAGGTTGATGGGGTAGTC
>JAAZOO010000062.1 GCA_012797715.1 Geobacteraceae bacterium
CCTTTTTGGTTCGGACTGTATCGGCTGTGACCGCTCCATTTCGCTAAGAGCAGCAACGAAATACGACAGAGTCGCTCTCTGCGGATACCTCCAACTGCCGGTTTTAGGATCACCGGGTGCAACGACCATTGCCGGAACCGATAGTAGCCGCGTAAAGAACATTCACCGGAGACCAGGGAACCCGGAGGGAATCGGTCGGTTCATCTTCCGGAATTTCCGTCGTTCCTTCGTTTTGGGAACTGACCGGCGAAGAGATTGACGGCACAGGCGACGCTTTCGGTAGGCAGCGTTAGGGGTAAAAAACGCGGGGTCCGATGGGGGTGCAGGCACCTGCCGCCCATGGCTGTCTGCTGAGCGGCTTCCTGTCGCCGTTTTTCAAGCAGGGGACGGATGCGTGCGGCGGCCCCTGGAAAACCCTGAGCGGATCGTCCTGAAGGTGGTGCAGTGCGACCGCGCTGCGGTGGGAAATGATTACCGGGTACGGCTCAAGGCGAACTGGGGGGATCGTATCCATGGCGGGCTGACTGTTGAGGAAACGCACGGCTTGTCCGGTCAGGATTTGCAGAAAGGGTATTCCCATGACCGGGGAAACTCCGGCGGATGATTTTTTTATGTCATCCAGGACCGCCGGCCGGCGGTCCTGGATGGGGGGAGTCGATTCGGCATCGCACCCTGACAGGAAGGAAAAGAAGGGTGTCCGAGAGACAGGAAGTCCCTGGTGTGACCCCCGACACCTCTCCTTCCCACGGGTGCTCCCGTACCGTTTTTTCAAAAAGACATGGCCGCCTTATACACGTCGTCGTAGGTTCTGTTTGTTATCATCTCCCCTGCTCCGGCGTTCGTACTGTAACTGAACGCCTCGTTGTACAATACGGGACAGGTGACCCCGTTCACCGGAAGAAGAAGAGTGAAGGTATCATCAATACCGGCAGTGATGCGGAAATCCTTTTCCCTGCCGGTACTGTTGTCCCATACAACAGCTTTTGGAACGCCGGAATAATAGAGGATGAACGGCTTGAAAAACCAACCTCCCATAGGGAGAGCTATATATCCGTCGCCGAAGACGAGGTTGCCGCGCATGCAGTTTGTTCGCGTGGACATGAGCGTCAACACATTGAAGCGTATATTTCGAGCAGGATCCGGACTCGAATTGGGAAAAAACAGGGAATAATTCCATGTCATCTGGGAGAATTCGGGACAGGGAAAATTCCATCCGTTCTCCGGTGAGCTGATTGATTCAATAAACGAATCGGAATAATATACATCTTTTTTCCATGGGGTGATCTGGGTGAACATCAAAGGGTTTTTGCATCCTTTGCAATATGTTTCCGGCATGACAAAACTGGAAAAACCATAAACAAGCTGATACGGTCCGGCCAACTGGAGAAAAACGAGAATCGGCCGGCCGCCCATGCGGTACTGGAAGACCGGAAACCATGGGGACTGCAGATAGGTATTGTTCCTCTCGTAAAACGTGAGCGGATCTTTGACCGGATTGATATAGGGATCGAAATCGTACTCAAACAGCCAGCCCACTCCCGGTTCTTGGGAAAGAGATACCCCCTTCAAGTTAAAGAAACCCAACTGCCCCTTCCGGTCGAAGCCGAAGGGTATGTACCCCCCGGGAGCATCTGCCCAAATCTTCACGTTATCCGGCTCCAGCAGAGTCAAAATATAGCGGCAGAGATCCACATCCTTCAGATATTCATACAACAGGCCCGACCTCTCGCTCCCCTCGGGGCCGAATATGGTTTCGGCGAAACTGTTCAGCATTGCGTCGCTGACGTCGCGGCCGTTTTCCGAATGAACGGAAATCATCCCGAAGACTTTCTCAAAAAATGCCTGATAGAAAGCATGATACCTCTCACTCACCTCCGGGTCGACCTTGGTCACGGCGAAATGGCTCAGGAACCTGAGATAGGAGTCCAGGCGGCCGAGGTGCTCCACGCACAAAAGCAGAGTGGAGGTGTTCTCGTACCCGCTTATGACCTCTTTCTGGTCCGGAATGTCCAGATTGGGGCGAAGCTGGCGTATGACCGTATCGTAAGAAGTGGTCTGGAAGCCGCTGACGAACATCTCGTTCACGCGCATAATGTTGCTGGCCGTTTCCGCCGCCTTCGCAGACCGGGCCCCATCGCGCTCACTCTTGAGAGTATTCAGCTCCCTCTCAAAGGCCTGATACAGATTCTGCCCCCCTGGAGCAGCCGGACCTACGGGAGATGACTTGCGCATGGCCTTCGGCACGCCCTGGTCCTTGATCTTCTTCTCAACGGCCTTGGCCTGTTTTTCATCCTGGTCTTTCGACGCCTTTTTCTCCTCCATATAGCGCTTCCAGTCGTCGTAGGAACTGAAGCATGATTCCGGTGGTTCAAGGGGGTCCTTCTTGGGATCCACCGTATCGGGAAGTGTCAGTTTGGCCAGCGGGGGCAAATTGACCGGGGGGACGGAAATGGGCTGTCCCTCGTTTTGCAGCATGTTCTGGATAGTCAACGCCCAGGCCGTGGGGTCCACCGTGCCGTCCGGCACGGACATGGCTTCCACGCTGATGTTTTTATAACTCTTGGCCCATCCGTTACTCCGGGAGTGCTGCACCTCCGCCGACCCCGATGCTCCGAAAGAGAGTCCGGAATACTTTGCCGAAACGGCGCCCCCGTATCGGGCTTCGCGGTTTCCGTCCTCAACATGGAATTTGAGCTCACCCTTGGCCAATCCATAATTCATCAAACTGACCGAGGAAACAAAAGCATTGCCGTTATAGGCGTAGAAATCTTTGATGGCGTCGCCGATGTCCTTGCGCAGCAGGAGCATGTTCTGCTTGAGCACAGCACGCACCTCAGGGTTGGGATACCTGGTGTATTGGTTCTTCAGAAGACCGAAAATACGCTCCATCTCCGTCAGCACCTGGAGGGTGCCGTACGCGTTGTCTTTGTCTGCCAATACCCCATGATTGACGATTTTCAGTTTCGCCACGTACCGCTTGCCGCCGCCTCCCGGGACAGGCTCCTCGCTGTAGTCCACCAGACTCTTTATCTCTTCCGTGCTCAGGCGTTTCCCCACCAGATACCGGGAAAAATCGTCGGAAGAGCTGAAACCGCCGGTAATGAGGTTGATGTAAGCGCCGCTGCGGCTGTAGCTCATTTTCACACTGACCGTGCCGTCCGACTCAGACTTCTGGAACTTGTTCTGCTGGCTGTAGGCGGCCTGAGCCTTGAACCCCCCCTTCTTGACCGACGCCGAGAAATCGTACTGCATCTGATCCGTATGAGATGCCGCGCTCTTGTCGGTAATCAGGGATATCTGGGTCTTGGCCGTAGTGGCGCTTTGGAGGTTCTTGTCCAGCCTTGTGTCTTCGTCAAGAAGCTTGATATTGAAAATGGGCCTGTTGATATACCGGGAATTGGCCGAGTCCACCACCGTGCCGATGACAAAGCTCTTCACGTTGTCCAGGGTGATGGGCTTCCCCTCCGAGGCACCATTTACGAAGCGCTC
>JAAZOO010000063.1 GCA_012797715.1 Geobacteraceae bacterium
CGAACGAGAGAAGCACGGAAATGGACAACCCAACACGTTTCATACCTTCCTCCAAAGCTGCACAAGATGGTGGCTATGATTCATCCCTATGCATACAATCCAAACACTTGCATCCTGCTCGGTGGGGACAACCGAGATGAATATATGCGCGAATGCCCATCTGAGAAGTCAGGCGGCGGTCGCTTCACACACGAGAGAGAGGAGAGAGAGAGAGTGTGTGTGTGTGTGTGAACAAATACTTGCGACAGGATAGCCACAATGCTGAATCAGGCGCTCCGATGTCCCACTGGTCGGTGATGGGCAGAGGCCATCGTGCTAGCCAAGACACACTTGTTGATGTCCAGGGTAAGAGAGGCCCAGCACTACCCCTTCCGTCACATGCTGGCATATCCATATAACCCGACCTCCACGACATACCGGCGAAATCCGCTAACTTCCCGCAACGTCTAATTATTGATTATATGGGCCGGGTCCCGCTCATGTCAATACAAGGAATACGTATTCTGGAGTCTGCGAGCGGAATCGGCAAGCGAAGAGAAACGACGACCATGCACGGGAAACGGTCATTTTCCCTACGCAGCAGCCCGCCCAACCCAGCTGCCTGCCGACCGTTAAGCTTTTATACCCCTGATTCGTTCTTTCTGGATGGAAGACATAGACCTGCATGCCGGCCTGAGGAGCTTGGATGAAAGCCTGCGGCGTATGAAGGATCTCCTGGCCTGGGGCGAGTTGAAACAATCCGAGGCCCGGCCGGGCCAATCACCCTCGTTTCAGATCTACGATTCGACTGCGACCGACCTGAGGGACAAATACTCTCACTTCTTATCCACCGCCTTCCAGATCCACGGCATTCTTCACGAGCACGGCGCCTCCATTCCTGCGCCGGTGCGGGAAATCCTCCAAAGGAAGCTGGCCAAGCTCGAACAGGAGGCCCGCCAACTGAACCTACACCGGAGGTGTCTGGAGTATTGACCATGGGATGGTTCGATCTACTCAGGAGAAGGGTGGCCAAGGAGCAAGCAAGCCCAGTCCCGGCTCCCGGGACCGGTGAGGCCCTCGCCGGTATGCGGACCGACATCGATCAACTGCTCGGCCGAGTCGGCACCATTGACATCACAATCAAGAGGCATGACGACCAGCTCGCAGAACATGCAGTGCGGCTGCAGGAGCACGGGCAGAGGTTCCAGACCCTGGAACAGAAGGTCGCTATCCCGGCCATGCAATCCGCGGCAACCCGCCAGGCCGTCCGACGCGCTGCGGACAACGACCGTTGCCTTTTCACACAACCCGCCTATGCGAACCCGGCCCAGCACTTTGACATCGAGCAGTTTACCGAGCAGGAAAAGCGTGTCCTGGCCGTCTTCTTCCAGAACAAGGGGATCAGGATGTCCTATGCGGATGTGGCAAGGGTCCTGAACAAATCCGCCTATACGATCAAGAACCAGATGAACCAGATCCGCCAGAAGGCGGACCTCTTTGATCGCAGCATAGGCAACCAGAGCCGCAACCTCTTTGCGCTCAAAGCCGACCTGCGGGTCGAGAAGTACCTCAAGGTTGGCCAGCCAAGCGAACGCCCTGTGTCGGCGCCAGAACCAGACCAATCGGAGTCTGAAGAGGCCGAGCCTGTAATTGAATGCGCACACGAACGTTCCAAACCCGAAGAAGAAGGCTGAGAGTCGCCGCTATCGGATCTCTCGAAAGGGCGGCAGTTGATACTTCTTTGAAATGCCCGCCCATGGCGGAAAAGTGAGGGTTACGTCTCCCTTGGGGCACCCCGGCGGCTCGCAATCTGCACCATGATCGCGCCGCCGGCGCCCCTTTTCTGGCTCTTTGCCCAGGCCGAAAGGGGAACGGGCCCGGCATTCGCCTCACCGAATATCTCTCAACGCCGGGTGATGGGATCGTTTTCTCCAACTCGTATAGCCCGTGTCCCATCCACTGACAAGCGTCCCCCCGCACCGGCATCGGCAGGTTTATAAACCCCCGGCGCTTTATGCGTGCGGTGAGGTTTACACGTCCCATGGATATCGAGCAATACCTGGCAGACAGAAAGAGGCACTTCGATGCCGGCACCAGCCGGATCCACAACTTCGAGGTCTTCGATTTCAATTACGTTCCGGAAAAGCCCCTCATGCGGGAGGAGGTCAAGCCGGTCATCGATGCCCTGCTCCGCTACCAGCAGACCGGGATCGCCAACAATGTCCTGATCCTGGGATCCCGGGGATCGGGTAAGAGCGTTTTCGCACGGTATCTGATGAAGGTCATGTCCGGCCAGGGCGAGCCTGCGTTCGCCTATGCCAACTGCCGCCAGCACAATAC
>JAAZOO010000064.1 GCA_012797715.1 Geobacteraceae bacterium
AGCCCTATATGGTTGCGCTGATGACCGAGCTTCTTGAGCTGAAAGGGAAGGAAAAGGTGCTGGAGATCGGTACCGGATCCGGGTATCAGGCCGCGGTCCTCGCTGTCCTTGCCGAGCGCGTCTGCACCATGGAGCGAATCCGTCCGCTTGCCATGCGGGCCCGGAAGGTCCTGGACAGTCTCGGTCTCCTGAACGTGAACATCCGGGTCGCGGACGGGACCTGCGGGTGGGAGGAGGAAGCCCCCTTTGACGCCATTCTGGTTACTGCGGGAGCACCGGCGGTACCGAACACGCTTGTTTCCCAACTTGCGGTGGGGGGGCGGCTGGTACTTCCCGTGGGGGATCAGTTTTCCCAGACCCTGGTCCGTATCGTCAGGCAGCAGGACGGTTCCTGCACCATTGAGGACTCCATCGGCTGCCGTTTCGTGAAACTCGTCGGGAAGCACGGATGGGAGAGCGAGTAACGGCCGCGCGTACGGAACCTCACCTCCACCGACAATTCCACCTGAAGGGATACGCCGTGAAAGATACGCTTCTGGAAGACATGGAAGAACCTGAAAACATCGCGGAACAGGAGGAGCCCGGCGTTACGGATGAGCCGGAGGAGGAATTGTCGGCGGAAGAGCCGGAAGAAGAGGCCAAGCCCGTCTACGACGGCCACTACGACGACGCCATCAAGCACTACCTCCGAGAGATACAGAAGACGACGCTCCTCACGGCGGATGAGGAGAAGGAGCTGGCAGCGCGGATCGATCGGGGAGACAAGGCGGCCCGGGATCGCATGATAGAGTCGAACCTGCGGCTGGTGGTGAAGATAGCCAAGCGTTACATCAACCGGGGACTTCCCTTCATCGATCTCATTGAAGAGGGGAACATCGGCCTCATCAAGGCGGTGGAACGCTTCAAGCTGTCCAAGGAGTGCCGCTTCTCCACCTATGCCACCTGGTGGATCCGCCAGTCCATAGAACGGGCCCTGGTGAACCAGTCTCGGATAATCCGCCTTCCCGTTCATGTGTCCGATGACATCAACCGCATGCTGAAGGTCACGCGTATCCTTGTCCAGCAAATGAACCGGGAACCGACCATCAAGGAGGTCTCGGCCGAGATGGGGGTCAATGCCGCCTATGTGCGGAGGCTGATGGTGCTCCTGAAGAAGACCTACTCCATCGAGATGCCCATGGGAGAGAACAACGACTACTTCCTCATCGACACCATCGAGGACACCTCGACCCTGTCTCCCGAGACGCTCCTGGAGGATATCAATAAATTCGAACTGATATCCCAGTGGCTGGAAGAGCTTTCCGAAAATGAACGGAAGATTATCACCCTGCGGTTCGGTCTGGAAGACAAGGAACCGCAGACCCTCGACACCATAGGAAAGGATTTCGGCGTTACCAGGGAGCGCATCCGCCAGATTGAGGCCAAATCTCTGGAAAAGCTGAGGAAAAGACTGCAGGCAAACAGCACCAGACAGGCCGCTGCTGCGAGAGAAGACTAGGAGAATTCATGGAAGATCTGAAGAGCTATATCAGGGATATTCCCGATTTCCCGAAAAAGGGCATCATCTTCAAGGACATCACGACACTGCTTGCGGATGCCCCGTCATACCAGAGGATGGTCGATCTCATTGCCCATCGCTACGTGGGAAAGAAGATAGACAAGGTCGTGGGGGTGGAGGCGCGCGGATTCGTCATCGGCGCGGCTCTTGCCTACAAGCTGGGTGCGGGGGTGGTGCTGGTGAGGAAACCGGGGAAGCTTCCCGGAGAAACCATCAAGAAGACGTACGAACTGGAGTACGGCTCCGACACGCTGGAAATCCATGTGGGCGCAATCACCCAAGGGGAGCGGGTTCTTATTGCCGACGACCTCCTGGCCACCGGCGGGACCATTTCCGCGGTCGTGGAGATGGTGGACTCCATGGGGGGGGAGATTGTCGAGTGCTGTTTCATGGCGGAGCTGGCTTTTCTGAACGGGAGGAACCGGCTCCCTTCCGGCAAGGTCTTCTCGCTGCTTACCTTCTGAGCAGTAGGGTTCTAGGGGGCTGCATACCGCTTTCCGGAGAAAAAATCCTTGCGCAAACCGGGGCGGCTGGTATATAAAAAATATCTTTCTGTCCCCGTAGCTCAGCAGGATAGAGCACTTCCCTCCTAAGGAAGGGGTCGGACGTTCGAATCGTCTCGGGGACGCCA
>JAAZOO010000065.1 GCA_012797715.1 Geobacteraceae bacterium
ATCAAACTCTCCAGTTTATACTGAAAAATTTGAAACTCAAAAATAATTTACTCGGAACCCACTGTTCGTCTACTATTTAGTTTTCAAAGACCAAGTTCGTTGCCGCTTCCTGCTTCCCGCGACAGACTTTGCATCATACACAAACCATTTTACTTCGTCAAGAACTTTTTTCAATCTTTTTTTCCGGGGTGCCTTCTCTTTCCCCGGCCAGACCGCGCCGCCCCGAAAGGAAGTAGGGTTATACCAAATCACTTTACCCCGGTCAACAGGAAAATTATTAATTTTCACTCAAACACAACTTTGGCGAACCGGCGCTTCCCGACCTGCAGGACATATTCACCCTTGCAGGCTATTTCCAACCCTTCGTCCGACACGCGCTCACTATTGACCTTGACTCCACCCTGCTGAATGGCTCGGCGGCCTTCACCGTTTGACTTGACCAAGGATGCCGTTGCCAGAACCTTGAAGAGGAGGACCGTCTCCTCACCAGATATGCTTGCCGCAGGTATTTTAACCACAGGCATGTCATCGGGAACCAGATTGTCCCGGAACCTGCTTACGAAGTTCTCCTCGGCACGCACAGCTGCAACGGCACTGTGGTAGCGAGCCACCAGTTCGCGGCCCAAGGACTTCTTCGCGTCCATGGGATGCACCGAGCCATCCTCCAGGCCTTTTTTCAGATTGTTCAATTGGGAAAGAGGCACGTCGCTCAGGAGTTCGTAATAGCGGATCATGAGAGGATCGGATATTGACATTATCTTGCCGAAGATATCATCGGGAGACTCATTAATGCCGATGTAGTTACCGAGGGACTTGGACATCTTGTTGACGCCGTCCAACCCCTCAAGCAGGGGCATAGTGATGACGGTCTGGGGATTCTGGCCCCACTCCCGCTGCAGTTCCCGCCCCACCAGAAGATTGAACTTCTGGTCGGTACCGCCAAGTTCCACGTCCGCTTTGAGCGCGACTGAATCATAGCCCTGGATAAGGGGGTACAGGAACTCGTGGATACTGATGGGAAGCTGGTTCGAGTACCGCTTGTAGAAGTCCTCCCGTTCCAGCATGCGGGCAACGGTATACTTGGCAGCAAGCCCAATCAGGTCTGAGGCCTTCAGAAGCGACAGCCATTCCGAATTGAAGACCACACGGGTCTTTACCGGATCCAGGACCTTGAAGACCTGCTCCTTGTACGTTTCCGCGTTCCTCAAGACATCCTCACGGGTGAGAGCCTTCCGCGTCTCACTCTTGCCGGTCGGGTCACCGATCATGCCAGTGAAGTCGCCGATGAGAAAAAATACCTCGTGCCCCAGCTGCTGAAACTGCCTCAGCTTCTGCAGGAGAACCGTATGGCCGAGATGGAGATCCGGCGCTGTCGGATCAAAACCGGCTTTTACCCGCAACGGGATACCGGTCTTCTCCGATTTCTCAAGTTTCTCGATCAAATCCTTCTCCAGAAGGATTTCAACCACTCCACGCCGAAGTATTTCCAATTGTTCGGATACCGACATTTCTCAATACGCTCCCTCAACGGCACACAATTGACAGCCGCTCGATGCCCAGGGCCTTTCCGCTGATTTCGTCTATCTCAAGAACAACACAATTCAATCGAACATCCTTTTTTGCCACATCAAACCTGACCGGAAGTTGTGAAAGAAACTTCTCAATGGCAAGTTCTTTTTTGACACCGATAACGGAGTCGAAGCTCCCCGTCATACCGACATCGGAAATAAAGGCCGTTCCACCGGGAAGCACCCTTTCATCGGCGGTCTGTACATGTGTATGTGTGCCGAGGACTGCGCTCGCCTTACCGTCCAGATACCATCCCAACGCAACCTTTTCCGAAGTGGCCTCAGCATGGAAATCGATAATCACAACAGGCGTAAGCTCTTTCAGCCGCTCAATCTCGCGATCCGCTGTCCTGAAAGGACACTCGAGCGAGCTCATGAAAACACGCCCTTCCAGATTGAGAACCGCAATGCGGATTCCTGATGCGGTCCGAATGACAGCACTTCCCCTTCCCGCGGCGCCTTCAGGATAATTGGCAGGCCGAATCAGCTTTTCCTCCCGCCGGATGAAATCAACGGCTTCCTTTTTGTCCCAGACATGATTTCCGCTTGTCAGGAGGTGAACGCCCAGGTCGAAGAGTTCTCTGGCTGTTTCCTCCGTTATACCAAATCCTCCGGCGGCATTTTCACCGTTAGCAATCACACAGTCGATTCTATAACGGTCGACCAGTCGGTGAAGCTCCTGAGAAAGGGCCTGCCTTCCCGCTTTCCCGACAATATCGGCAATGAACAGAATATTAACGGGCATATTCTACGGCTCTGGTTTCCCTGATGACATGAACCTTGATCTGCCCGGGATAGGTCATTTCCGCCTCGATCTTCTTGGCGATATCCTTTGCGAGCACCACCGCCCTCTCGTCATTGACCTCTTCACTTGCAACCATGACCCGTATTTCCCGGCCAGCCTGAATGGCGAAAGAATTCGTTACTCCTCGAAATGATGTGGCAATCTTCTCCAGATCTTCAAGACGCTTCACATAGGTTTCCATCATCTCGCGGCGCGCTCCGGGGCGAGCGCCAGACAAGGCGTCCGCCGCCTGCACCAGAACGGCAAGGATCGAAGCAGGTTTTTCGTCCTCATGGTGCGCCATGATGGAGTGCACAATCTTGGGAGATTCACCGTACTTCCGGGCAAGATCCGCTCCAATGACGGCATGGGACCCTTCAACCTCATGATCGACTGCTTTTCCAAGGTCATGCAGGAGGCCCGCACGCTTGGCCTGTTTCACATTAATCCCCAACTCCTCTGCCATGATTCCGCAGAGAAATGCCACCTCAAGGGAGTGCTGGTAGACATTCTGGCTATAGGAGGTACGGTACCGGAGTCTTCCCAGGAGCTTCAATATTTCCGGATGAATTCCGTAGACACCCAGGTCGAACGCCGCCTGTTCGCCCGCTTCCTTGATGGCCTGCTCCACTTCTTCGGTGGATTTGGCGACCACCTCCTCAATCCTCCCGGGATGGATGCGACCATCAACGATGAGTTTTTCCAGAGATAATTTTGCGATCTCCCGACGAATCGGGTTGAAACCGGACAGAATTACCGCCTCCGGGGTGTCGTCGATTATGAGATCAATACCGGTCGCCGCTTCCAGGGCCCGTATATTGCGGCCTTCACGGCCTATGATTCGACCCTTCATCTCATCGGACGGAAGCGCCACAACCGAGACAGTCTTTTCAGCGACATATTCACCTGCATACCGCTGTATAGCCAACGAAAGGATTTCTTTGGATTTTTTGTCCGCAGTCTCCCGCGCCTCCTCTTCGATAGCCTTGATTCTCTTTGCGGCATCAAGTTTGGCCTCGTTCTCCAGGGTTTCCATCAGGACCCTCTTTGCCTCCTCGGAGGTCAAGCCGGATATTCTTTCAAGGTTTCTCCTCTCTTCCTCTATCAACTGGTTGAGTTTTTCTTCCTTCTCAGTGAGTGACTGCTCCCTGGAAGCCAGGCTTTGCTCCTTTTTAAACAAGTCAGCGTCACGCTGGTCAAAAATGAGAACCTTCTTGTCCAGATTCTCCTCTTTCTGCTGAATTCTTTTTTCGAGCGCCTGCAAATCACGGCGTCTCTCCTTCGATTCCCGCTCGAACTCCGCTTTCGCCTGATAAACGGCATCCTTGGCCTGAAGCGAAGCCTCCTTCAGGACGGTATCCGCCTGACGCTTCGCATCCTCGAGAATCCGCGCCGCTGTGTCTTCAGCCTTTGATACCATGGATTCCGAGAGCTTTTTCCTCAGGATATTTCCGATGAAAAAGCCGGCGCCAGAGGCTGCAAGCAGTAAAAGTACGACATATTCAAGTCTCACGTTGGTGTTACCTCCTTTTCTATGAACAATCCCACACCGAAACTCACGTGAAATGAGGCACGCATGAAGAACGGCACTGCGCATGCCATTCTCTCTGAGCCGGCTATGAGTTTAGGGTTTCTCGGGGCGAATAACTCTTTTCTCCGTCAGTATCAGATCCATTCTCACGTCGTGGGGCTCACCGGGAAGCCTGTCCACCAGTTGGAAATCATAACAGAAACCGACGAGTTTTCCCTGGCCTTCCAGACGGTGGAGGGCTCTGTCGTAGTATCCTTTTCCATAACCGATGCGGTGGCCCTGGAGATCGAAGGCAACGCCGGGCACGACAAATACATCCGCCTCTTCGAGCTCGAAGTGCCTGTGGGTCGAACAAGGCTCCATGATGCCGAATGTCCCCTTCTTTAATGATTATAAATCTGCCACCTCTCGAAAGACCAGCCCATGGTGGACAACCGCTGGAAATGCTACTTTCTTGCCTGATTCCAACGATGCGCGCACTATTTCTTCGGTATCGACTTCTTTGTGAATCGATGCGTACACGACGACCCCGCGTGCCCGCAGAAACTCGTCCGTTTCGAGAAATGAACGCTGGATGAGAAAGCTCGCCGAACGAAACTCCTCCTCGGAAAGGGACCTGCGATGGGCAAGGATTTCCCTTCTGATGCTGGTTTTCGGCATCTACTGCACTCTCCGGCAATAATTGGACTGCATACGTGACATACCCAAAAAGATAGAAAAACACACAAGGCTCTCAGGAAGAGAGAAGAAAGGGGTGGATGAAGCGAGGGTTACTGATGCAGTTACAGCCTTACGGCCGACAGATTCTCAATGGAATAGTGGATGAGCGTGAATCTATACCTTTCAACAGATCATGATGAGAGGGTAACGTATCAGCAAAGCGGTACTGACGTCGCTCGTCGTGACGCCCATTCCGCTGTGGGGGCCTATCTTCCAACCCGAATCCGGCACATCTCAAACGAGAAAAACTATATCAAGAAATCTCCCTGAAGAGACCGTGTCCTGCCTACGTGTGCTTCCGTGTTGCATCAATACGGCTGATCAGGCGGGAGACCCTCTCTTGGACCAGCCGTTCCAAACGGGAATTCTCCCGAGACTGAAGAAGATATGATTCTGCGAGATTCAGCAGTGCCAGTATTGCGATGAGTTGCGGATCCGCAGCCTTCATAGATTCCTGCAACTCGACTATCGTTTCGTTTACGCATGCCTCAACTTCACGAACCTGCTCGGGCGATGCCGTACTCCTTACATGGACTTCCCTTCCCAACACCTTGACACGGTGCGAAGAATTCACAGGCTTCAAATCCCTTCCAGCTTTTTCAGAATGGAATCAATCCGGGCCTTAAAAACCTCCCGTTCCTGAATCAGCCCCTGATTCTCCTCCCTGAGCCGGGTGTTTTCCAGCTTCAGGTCGGTTAAATCATGCACGAGGCCTTCTATCTTGCTTTCCAGTATGTCAAAAAGTTCAGTATCCATAAAACGCCCCTAATGTGGCACGAAATGGTAGTGTATCGCTCGACAAAAGTCAAGGTAATTATTAGAAAAGAGCTTGAACAAACTGTTTCGGATCAAACTCCCGCAGGTCTTCCACGCTTTCTCCGACACCGATATAGCGCACCGGTATTTTGAATTCGCTGCTGACTGCCGCCACGATGCCGCCCTTTGCCGTACCGTCGAGCTTGGTGAGGGCAATCCCTGTCACGTCCACCGCCTCTTTGAAAAGTTTCGCCTGGGAGACGGCGTTCTGGCCCGTGGCGGCATCCAGGACGAGAAGCGTCTCATGGGGAGCCCCGGGTATCTCCCGCCCCATGATCCTGCGCATTTTTTTCAACTCTTCCATGAGGTTTGCCTTGGTATGGAGCCTGCCCGCCGTATCCACTATCAGGACATCCATTCCCCGGGCAACAGCGGCACGACAGCCGTCAAACACCACGGCGGCCGGGTCCGCTCCCTGCTTGTGACGAATCACCTCGACACCGACCCGCTGCCCCCATATCTCCAGTTGCTCCACCGCAGCCGCCCGGAACGTATCGCCTGCCGCCAGCATAACCTTCTTCCCTTCCATGCTGAACTTGCACGCCAACTTGCCAATGGTTGTGGTTTTCCCGACCCCGTTCACACCTATGACCATGATGACAAAGGGGGAAGAAGAACCCATATCGAGAAGAGCGAAATTCTCCTCGAGCCGAACGAGCAACTCCTCCCTAAGCGCTGCCTTGAGGGCCTCTCCATCCTGCAGCTCATCCCTTTTCAGCCGTTGCTCCAATGAACGGATGAGCTCTTGGGTGGTCGCCATGCCGATATCCGCCGTTATCAGTATCTCCTCCAGTTCATCGAGGGTATCGGCGTCTATCTTCTTCTTTCCGAGGAGCAAGGCGTCAATCCGTCCGACCAGCCCTTCATGGGTCTTGCGCAGCCCTTTCTTGAGCCTTTCGAAAAAACCGGGACCTGCGCCCTTCTCCCCGGAATCGCTCGTCACGTCATCGGGCGGCGCGGATTCGCTCCCGGTCAATTTACCCACCAAACTCCTGAAAAAACCCTTCTTTTCCTCCGGCATCTAGTATATCTCCTTTTCCAGCAGCCTGACGGCCCGTAGTGTCTGCACACGGGCGCTCCCGACAAGCGCGCTCCTCTCCAGAAGGAGCACCAGAGCATATTCGTCACCGACCGCCCCCAAAAGGAGATGTTGACGATCCGTGGTGATTATCACGTCCCGGACGGACTGTGAGGGCATCGTCTGCCGCACCTCCCGTATCCGGCTCAGGATGATATTCTGGTGAGCCCCAAGAATTTTCAGGTCATAGTCATCGCCTGTAAGGGAATACTGCTCCACCGCCTCACCTTCCCAATCCGTAAGAATAGCACCGAGCGCTCCCTCGATTGAACAGACAAGATTCTCCAATATCGCTTTAAAAGGCACATTCTCTCCTTACGACAACTTAACGGATACCAGCTTCGATACTCCCGGCTCTTCCATGGTAACTCCGTACAGGACATCTGTATTGGTCATGGTGGCCTTGTTGTGGGTTATGATAATGAATTGCGAAAAGGAGCTCATCTCCCGAACCATCTCGTTGAACCTGCCGATATTGGCCTCATCCAGCGGTGCGTCCACCTCGTCCAGCAGACAAAACGGCGCCGGCTTGATGAGAAAAATGGCGAACATGAGGGCGACTGCCGTCAACGCCTTCTCTCCCCCCGACAGGAGGTTCACGTTCTGCAGTCTCTTCCCAGGGGGTTGAATGACAATATCGATACCCGTCTCCAGAAGATCCTGCTCGTTCGTCAGCCTCAACTCTGCCCGGCCACCGCAGAAAAGACGGGGAAAGACCTCCTGGAACTTTTCATTCACCTGGAGAAAGGTGTCAAGAAAACGTTTCCGGGTTGTTCGATTTATTCGCTGGATAGCCTGCTGCAGGCCATGGAGGGACTCCTCCAGATCCGTTTTCTGGCCGGAAAGGAACTCGAAGCGACTCTCAATCTCCCGAAACTCCTCGATTGCCGTCAGATTGACCTCTCCGATACCTTCGATGAGGCCCGCAAGTTCCGCCTGACGGTCACGGGTTTTCCCTTCATCATCATCCCGTCCTGCAAAACGAGGTATCAGGTCGGAGATACTGACCCGGTACTTGTCGACAACCGTTTCTTCCAGGTTCTGAAGCCTCATGACGGTTTCGGCCATCCCGAGATTTTTCTCTCCCACCTGGCGCGACAGGTTCTCAGCAGCAGAACGGAGTTCTTTCACCTGCCGCTCACCTTCGTCCACGAGAGCCGCTTGCGCCTCATAGCGGGAACGGATGGCGGCGACCTCCTCTTCCAGTCGCTGCTGCTCGCACAGAAGGCGCCGCAGTTCCTGTTCACCCGCCGCAAGGGACTCCCTGATTCTGTCGCGTTCACGGGAGCCATTCTCCAGCTCCGATTCGAGATGGGAACGCCGTGCCCCCAGCTCCCGGATCCCTTCCGCAACCCTTGTGGCTGCCGTCAAGGAAGATTCCCGTTTTTCCCGGAGAGAAGCGGACCGGACCTTGCGTGCCGTAACGCTCTCCCGCGCCTCGGCGATTCTCTGCCTTCCCGCTTCCAGGGAAGCCTGCAGGCGGGCCAGTTCGTCTTCCGCCTTCTCTTTCCCCGCCTCGCGCGCGCTTCTCTCCCGAAAAGCGGCTTCCATCTCCCGTTCCAGGGATTCCCGCTCCCCGCGGAGCTGCTCATCCTCCAACTCCCTGACAGCTATGCGTTCGCCAAGCCTCTGGCACTCCTCTCTGGCGCGTTGCAGATCCTTCTCGTCGTTCACCAGCTGAATCTCCAGGCGGTGGAGTTCCTGCCGACGCATTCTCAGAGAATCTTCCGTGGTCCGGACTTCGGCACGCAGCTGCTCCCTTTCGGCATCCAGTTCTGCGACGCGCGCCGTCAGCGCCGCCACTTCCAGCGACAACTCCTTGATCCGGCGCTTCTTGTGGATCAGGCCATGCTGCGCCCCCTCCATGGAGCCTCCGTGGAGAATCCCTCCGGCTGTCACCATGTCACCGTCCCTGGTGACGAAGCTCATTCCGGGAAACCGTGCCCCAAGGTCGAAGGCGATATCGAGAGTGTCCACGAGAAAAACCCTGTCCAACAGTGTCTCGGCCAAGGCGCGATACTCCCCCGGCACGGCCACCCTGTCAAGCAGCGGGACGGCGCCATCCGGCCTTTCCGGCGGGACGTGCGCGGAAGGGAGGTCCCGGGGGATGAGGCTGCATCGTCCGCCGGAACCGTGACGGAGAAAGGAAACGGCCGCACGCGCGTCCGCCTCTCCCTCACAGATAATATACTGCAGGCGATCGGAAAGCGCCGCTTCCAGCGCAATCTCGAATTCCTCGTCCACTTCGAGAATATCCGCGACAACGCCTTTCAGTCGCCCGGAAAAGGTATCGGAACGGAACAGGGTGCGGACACCCCGGCCGTACCCCTCGAACTGGGCCTCCAGCTCCTGGAGGGAATGGAGGCGGGACGATGCCTTGCTGAGCCTGTCCCGTTCCCCATGGAAGCTCCGCTCCGCAGCATCAAGGGCCGCACGGAGCCCTGCCTCCCGCTCGCGGAGTTCGGCCAAGACACTTTCCGCCTTGGCCCTGCTTTCCGTCAGGCGGGCAAAGGACGATTCCAAGTCCCGCACCCTTTCGGTTGCTTCGTGAAGCTTCTCCTGAAGAACGACTGCTTCGCGCTGGCTCCTTTCCGTCTGCTCGCCGAGGGACGCAAGCCTCTTGGCCGCGGCAGCGTACTGGTTCGAGAACCGGGAAATCTCGGACACTATTCCGAACAGCTCCCGTCGATGCCCTTCCAGGCTGCGAGCCAGGATACGCTCCTCCTCAACCAGCTGCTCCAGACACTCCTCGGCCTCGGCGCGGCCTTCCTCCTCAACCGCAAGCTCCCGCAGAAGCGTATCCGCCTGCTCCTCCAGCCGCAAAAGTTCTTCCTCGGCCTCGGCCGCCCGCATCCCGTCAACGGCAAGCTCCCGGGAGAAGCGTTCCAGGCGATCTTCAAGGGAAGCAAGCCCGTTCCTCTCGAAGCCGTTGCGATTCTCCAGGACGGTGATAGCGCTTCGAATCCGGAAGATATCCTCCTGGATCCCGTTCAGCCCCTTCTCTTCCTCCAGGAGTCCGGTCTTCCGTTCTTCAAGGGCAAGCGTATGGCTCTCCAGCTCCCGGAGTGCATCCCCGTGCCGTTCCCGCAGCTGGGCGAGCTCCTCCTCGATCCGCCGCCTCTCCCGATCCAGGGAAAGGTATGAGCGGACAAGGAACAGCTGCTCTATCTCCTTCAGTTCCTCCCGGTATTCACGGAACTTCTCGGCTTTTTTTGCCTGGCGCTGCAGGGTGTTCATCTGTCTGCGAATTTCCGCCAGTATATCTCCTATCCTGGAAAGGTTCTGTCTGGTCGCCTCAATCTTCTTCAAGGCAACCTGCTTGCGCGCCTTGAACTTGGTAACCCCTGCCGCCTCTTCAATGATCAGGCGGCGCTCCTCCGGCCGCGAGCTGAGGATCATCCCTATTTTCCCCTGCTCGATTATGGAGTAGGCCTTTGCACCGGCACCGGTGTCCATGAACAGCTCGGCGATGTCCATTAGACGGCAGGGAGTGCCGTTCAACAGGTATTCACTCTCTCCGTCCCGAAAGAGACGCCGGGTGACCTGGATTTCGCTGAAATTGAGATACTTGGCGGGGATTCTGCCGTCTTCCGTGGAAAAGGCGAGGGAAACCTCGGTCATTCCCAGCGGCTTGCGGGTCTCGCTTCCGCCGAAAATGGTATCTTCCATGCTTTTGCCCCGCAAGGTCTTGGCTGACTGCTCGCCCATGACCCAGCGGATGGCATCGACGATATTGGACTTTCCGCACCCGTTCGGCCCCACAATCCCGGTGATTCCCTTGTCAAAAGTAAGGGAGACCCTGTCGGCAAACGATTTGAAACCGTGTATTTCCAGACGGCTGATGATCATGAACGGGGCAATAGTAGCAAAGGGGAGCTTTTCTTGTAAAGGCAAAGATTGTGCGGAATGCAGGCTCCGATGAGAGGTATTTTCTTTGAATTTCAGGAGGTTTCATGAAGATAGGCGCGCAGAGCGGCCATGGTTCCCTGTCCGCCAATCAGCCGACCCGGCTCCCCACAGACCTCTCGTACTCCTCCACCAATCTCTCCCGTTCGCCGCTCTGGATGACATCCCAGGGAAGAATCTCATGGAGAGGTATGGTTCGGGAAACCAGGAAATCGGTATCAATGGAGAGCTCCCGTGCGGCCCGCCGCACCCCCCCTCCACTCCCCGACGCAACCAGCAGGGCGGCGAGCCGTCGATCCCCCCGGGAGAGGAGCGCCTGCAGATACGACTCCCGCAGGCTTTCCGTCTGCATCTTCACGTTGGAGAGTTTTCCGGCCGTGCGCCGCAGGTACGCGTACTTCTTTTCCAGAGAGGGCATACCCTCCATGCCGCACCACTGGAAGGGAGTGAACGGCTTGGGTATGAACGGATTGACGGAAAGGAGTATCGATCCGAGCCTCCGGTTCTTCCGAGCGGCGGCAATCACCCTCTCCCGGATCTTCGCCACCAGTTCGACCATTTCCTCCAGGTCATCCATGGTTTCCGTGGGGAGACCGATGATAAAGTACAGCTTCAGGTTCAGAATATCCCTGCCGATGAGCATGTCGCAGGCCCTCAGTATCTGAGCTTCATCGATGCCCTTCCGTATCAGGTCCCTGAGCCGCTGGGATCCTCCCTCCGGAGCAAGGGCGACGGTCTTGTTCCCCCCCGTGTGCAGGAGATCGAGAAGTTCGTCATTCAAGGCATCCATACGCAGGGACGAGACGGCAACCTTCCCCCCCCGATCGGCAATGAAACGGCACAGCTCTCCCAGATTCCGGTGATCGGAGACCGCGGCACCCACCAGGCCGATGCGGCCCCGTACGGCAAGCCCCCGTTCCGCCTCGCTTTTGAGGAGCTCCAGGGAGCGGCACCGGTACGGGGCGTAGATGAAACCGGCGGCGCAGAACCGGCACCCCCGAGGACATCCGCGGGAGACCTCAATCAGGTACATATCGGAGAATTCCGTGCCGGGGGTAAAGAGGGTTGACGAGGCGACCGACCCGCCCGGGACCTCTTCCCAGGCGCGCCGCACAGGGCTCGGCGCACCGCCGAGAGGCGTAATGGCCGTAATACGGGGGCCGTCATGGGAAACCTCGTACAGGGACGGCACATAGACTCCCGGCAGAAGGGACGCCCGCATGAGCAACTCTCGGCGATCAACGTCCTGTTCCGTGCGCAACAGCTCCAGAAAGACGGGAAGGATCGCCTCTCCCTCTCCGACGCAGACGATATCCAGGAGGTCCGCCACCGGCTCAGGGTTCAGGAACAGGGCAGCGCCCCCTGCAATGACGAGAGGGGAGGCGGCGCTCCGTTCCGACGAAAAGGGGGGGAGTCCCGACAGCCTGAGGAGGAGGGGAAGGTTCACATAGTCGTTTTCAAAGGAGACGGAAAAGGCGACAACGTCGAAATCGGCAACGGGGCGCTGGGATTCGAGGGAGAGGAGGGGAGACCCGGTTTTTTCATACTCCTGTATTTCGGCGGCGTCCGGCAGAAAGGCACGCTCGCACACCACATCGGGGAAAGCGTTGCACAGGGAGTAGATCACCTGGAATCCCAGGTTGCTCATGGCAACCGCATAGTGATTGGGATAGATGAGGCAAACCGTCAGCTTTCCGCCCCAGTTCTTGAAAACCGCGCCCTGTTCAGCCGCGAGGATTTTCCGGTATTTCTCCTTGATTTTCCAGGACATGGGGAGAAGGTACCACGGATTCCGG